>DATKHX010000622.1:0-6540 GCA_035510075.1 Allostellaceae bacterium | reverse complement strand
TCGGCGAGGGGACAACGGTGCGAGTAGTGTTGCCGACCCAGGCGGCGCAGCTCATCGTCGAAGACGACCGCGATCAAAACGCCGGACCCTCTCCGCTCGGCTGACGGGGTGCCGCGGGTCGCAGCGGCGGTCTCGGCGTTGCCGCACGAGCCGCTGTTCTGCCGAGCTATGCAGCCGGTGGCCCGCCACCCGGCCGCTGCATTGTCCGAAAAAAGAAGACTCCGGGAATCATCGCCAGAGTGACGAGCGCCAGCAGTCGGAAGCAATCGGTGTAAGCAGCGAACGAGGCCGCCTCATACACGCGCGCCGGGGCGAGGCCCAGCGGCCCGGCATGGTCGTGAAGCTCCCACAAATGGGTGTGAATGCGAGCTTGCAGCACGGCGCTCATGGCCGCGACGCCGGTCGCGCAACCAAGCTGGCGCGCCAAATTATAGACCCCGGCGGCATCGGTCCGCAGCTCTGCGGCAACAGTCGAGAAAGCGAGCGTGCTGAGCGGCGTAAAGAGCAATCCCACCCCCACCCCCTGGGCCGCGCTGGCGACGGCGAGCCAAACCTCTCCAGCCTCTGCCGGGACCCATGCCATCAAACCGAGCGCGCCGGCAGTCGCAGCCAAGCCGACCGCCAATAAAGCACGATGGTCCACCCGATCGATGGCGTAGCGGATTGCCAGCATCATCGCCATGGTCCCGATGCCGCGCGGAGAAATCGCCAAGCCGGCTTGCGTCGCGTCGGTGGCAAACGGCCCTTCGGCTAGAGCCGGGACGAAAACGATGGTCGTAAACAGCATAGCCCCGACGAGGAAATTGTAGAGAGCGGCGACGGCAAAGTTGACATCGCGGAATATGTCGAACCGAAATAGCGCAAAATGCGCCCGACGGCTCTGCACCGCGATTACGGCACAGGCGAAGACCGCGATGCCCGCCTCGCCCGCGGTCTCCGGCAAGGGCGGCCAGATCCGGCCGATACTGCGTTGCAGCATCATCTGAATCGAGCCCGTGGCGAGGGCCATCATCGCGATGCCGACGCCGTCGATCGGCCCGGCGCCGGCAGGCTCCGCGCGCGACGGGACCGTCCCCAATCCCAATAGCGCAATCGCACCGATCGGAGCATTCACAGCAAAGATCCAGCGCCACGACGAGAGATCCGTGATCACCCCTCCGAGCACCGGGCCCAGCATCGGCCCCGCCATGATCGTGGCGCCCCAAATTGCCAGCATGCGGCCGTGCTCGGATTTCGGGTAGATATCGAGGATGATTGCCTGGGACAGCGGCTGAATGATCCCCGCCGCGGCGCCCTGGATCAGCCGGAAGGAAATCAACGCATCGGAGGTGGGGGCGCAAGCGCACAGCAACGACGCACAAACGAACAGCCCGACCGCCGCGGTGAAGACCTGGCGCGCGCCCCAGCGGCGCCGCAGCCAACCCGTCAAAATCGCGGTTACCGCCGAGGCGGCAAGATAGCTCGTCATCACCCAGGAGCCGAGCTCGATCGCGCCGCCGAAACCGCGTTCGAGCTGGGGCAGAGCGACGTTCGCGATCGTGGCGTCAAAAGCCTGCATCGCCGTCGCGATCATCAAGGCGGTGGTCGCCTGACGCCGGCCGGCGAGTGGCGATGCGCTTGCGTCTACGGTCATTCGCTCCTGCCGGCGGGATCGAGCTCGGCGTTTGGCGTGCCGGCGACAAGCACCAGCGCCCCGACGGCCGAGCCAAGGCCGAGCTATTTCCGACGAAATCGCTTAATACAGGTCACGTTTGCAGGCGCTTCATTTAAGTTTAAGGAAAAATCAGGCAGATATACAGTTTCGCAAAACGATGATTCTTAGGTTTCGAGGTATGCGGCGCGTCATCGGCCTCTTCGATTACGAAAATTAACAGACACATACTATGCTGGTCAACCGAAGTTAGCGCCACTCTGTCAGATAATCGTCCTTTGTGTAATCAAATATCCGTCAATATTGTGCTGTCAGGACTAACGGGCTGTTTCACGATAATGCTCGCACGTCGAACCGCCATGAGGTCTGCCGCTCGCGCGCGTATCAAAGAGTGCGATCGGGGTCGGGCAACCGGCGAGGTCGGGCCCCGGCGACGCGCAGAGCGGCAAGTCTGGCGCGAGCGACGCCCGCCGCATTGGACGAGGTTTCGCTCCGAGCGGCGGCTCGATACTGTGGCGGACACAGCGGGTGTCCAACAAGAGGGTGAGGGGATGACGGGTCGAGGCCGAGTGTCTCCTGTTGCCGATGACGGCGCCCTGCCGGCCGACGAGCGCGAGGTCTTGGAGCGGGCGCGGGCGCTCGTCCCCCGGCTCGCCGAACGCGCGGCCGCCGCCGCTGCGGCACGGCGATTGCCGCCGCAGACGATCGCCGACTATCGCGCCGCCGGAATTCTGCGAATTCTGCAGCCGCGGCGGTTCGGCGGCCAGCAAGGCCGGTTCAGCCTGTTCTCGCGGATCGTCGAGGAATTGACCTATGGGTGTGCATCCGCGGCCTGGGTCTATGCGGTATTGGCCGAGCATCAATGGATCATCGCCCAATATCCCGAGCAAGCGCAGATCGACGTCTGGGGCGACGACCCGGAAGCGGTCGCGTCGTCCTCGCTGGCGCCGCGCGCGGCCGCCAAACGCGTGCCCGGCGGCTGGCGGCTCAGCGGGCATTTCCCGTTTTCGAGCGGTTGCGACTATGCGCAATGGGCGATCCTCGGCGCCTTTCTCGGCGAGATCGGCGACCCCCGGCACATCGCCTATTTGCTGGCGCCGCTGAGCGAAATCGAGATCGTCGACGACTGGCAGACGCTGGGCCTCGCCGGCACCGGCAGCAAGACGCTGGTGCTGCACGATCTGTTTGTGCCCGAGCATCGCTGCGTGATGGTCGGCGACCTCTTTGCCGGCACGCCGCCGGGCGCGCTGGTGCATCCCGACTATCCGATACTGCGCGCACCGCGCGGGTTTTTGGTGTCCTATTCGCTGCCACCGGTGTGCATCGCGCTCGGCGGCCGGGCCCTCGACATCGCCTGCGCGGCGCTGGCGCATCGAGTGTCGCGCGGGGTGACCCGAGTGGCGCAATCCGAAGTGGTGCAGATGGCGATCGGCGAGGCCGCCGCGGCGATCGACGTGGCGACCCTGCTGCTGCACACGGGGCGCGAAGCCAGCACCGCAGCGGTGCATTCGGGTCGCAGGATCACCGAGGCCGAGGCATTGCGCGCCCGCCGCGACATGGTCTACGCGCAGCACCAGGTGGGCTGGGCGCTCGATCGGCTGTGCGAAGTGGATGGCGCGCGCTGGGTCTACGACAGCGACCGGCTGGGGGCCATTCGGCGCGACGTGATGACCATCCTGACCCACCACGCGGCGAGCCGCCAGGCAGCAATGGCCCCCTACGGCCGCATGCTGCTCGCCCGCGATGCGGTGTGAATCGGCCCCTGCTGCGGCGTCCCCCGAGACTTTCCCGAGTTGCCCTGGTGACCGGCGAGGCTCGGGCATTGCCAATCGAAATCGCCGGCGGCGAGCCTGCGCCCGTTCGCGCCTGCGCGCCGGTTATTGCGGAGAGGTCGGTGGGGTGCTCACCCGGCCATCGCCGATTGCATGTTTTCTTGCGCCGATTGCGGCAGAAACCAGCGCTGGTCGCGGTTTTCGAGCCGCCCGGCTCGGCGGTGACGCTGCAATGCAATGCCGAGATGGTTCGGCCGCACCGACATTCCCAATTCGCGCGACAGATAGGTCATCACCTCGGCTGCGGTGGCGCCTTCGCCGTGCGCGCCGACCGCCTTCAGCGTCGCGTCGCTCAATGACATTGCATTCGCCGGTTTTGCTGCAGATGCGCGGGGCCGGCGCGGCTGATCGAGGGCCGGGGCCGTTCGCGCCGGGCGTCCGCGTCTGCGCCGCTCGGCCGGCTGCGGCATGCCAAAGCGCGACAGCACGCGCTCGGCGATTTCCAGCTCTTCCAATTGCTGCGCCAGCTTTGCCCGGTCGGCGTCGAGGCGGGTCAGCCGCTCGCCGATCCGCTGCTTTTCCTGTCCAATCTCATCCAACGTAGCCATCGTCCTTTTCTCCCACCGCTGCTCCCCTCTACCGCACTGCGCGGGCGTTGCGGGATAAATGGCAAATGCCAGCGTGCGATAAAAGACCGCTTTGATGAAATTATTACATTCCTGTGGCGGTTCGAGGAGTGCGGCGCAATGAGACACTCGTCTCCGCAGCAGCCGGTCAATCTATTGGCAGGCGCCAAAACGCTCGCCGACGATTAGTGCGGTTTCCGATCGAGTAGCCGCAAGGGTCATTGCGAGGAGCACCGCGACGAAGCAATCCCGACCAAACGACGCTCAACCGCCCGAGATTGCTTCGCGCTGTCCTCGGGCCGGCCAATAGCCGGACCCGTGGGCTCGCAATGACGACCTGGGCAGGTGGTTCGATCGGATCGCAAACCGCTCTAGCCGAATGCTATTTGGCGAAGCTTGGTTAATCTCGCTTATTGCGCTGCCCGTCCGTCGACCGCGCGCAACGCCAGGCTGTTCTCTACGCAGTCGTGGAACGGGACGGCTCGGCGGATGAAGCCGCCCGAAACCAGGCCTCGGCGCAACCGGTCGAATCCGTGCTCGGGTAGAACCGGGTCGTCTCCCCATACCCGCAGCATCTGGTAGCGGGCCACGGCACCCGCCAGCACGCCGCGGTCGAGCGCCGGAAAATAGGACGTGATCGCCCGGGCGACAATCGGCGCCGGGTTGGCGTGCAGCCATTGTTGCGTGCGGTAGATTGCGCGCACCATGCGCAGCAGCGGCTCGGCATCGCGTGACAGCCGCTCGCGCGTCGTCACAAAGGCGGTGTAGGTGGTGCGGCCGCGACTGCTGGCGGCCTGCCACAAATGACCGGCGCCCGACGCCAACGCCTCTTCGACGACCGGCTCGAAAAATTGCGCGGCGTCGATCCGGCCCTCGCTCAGCTCCTTCAAGTTTTCGCCCATGCTGCGGTCGGCGATGCGGTCGAGCCGGCCGGGATCGATGCCGGCTTGGCGCAGATCCTCCTGCAGGCACAGCCACGGGGTCGGCACCTCGCTGACTGTCGCGAACCGCATTCTCGCCAGATCCGCAAGCCGGAACGCTGGATTGGGGTAGCGCCCGACGATCGAGAACGGGTCGCGGCAAACGATCTCGGCAAAGCAGACGAGCGGCGAGCCGGGATTGTCGTCATGGTGCTTCATGACCCGCATCGGGCCCGCCCACAACACGTCGACGGCACCGGCGAGCAACGCCTCTTCGGCTTTGCCCATGCCGGGCGACGGCGACAGCTCGACCTCTAGCCCTTCGGCCGCATAGGCCCCGGTCGTATGCGCCGCATAAAACGGCGCATACAGCACGAAGCGGTAGTTCTCGAAGAGCCGCAACCGCATTGGTCCCCACTCATTGCGCTAAAGCCCGTCGGCGGCCCTCACCCACCAGACCCTGACGGGCCTGGTCCCCCTCTCCCGTAATGCGGGAGAGGGGCCGAGCGTAGCGCGGCGGGTGAGGGTAAGCGTGAGGCCGTGGAACGTTACAGCACGCCCTCTTTGCGCAACCCTTCGATCTCGTCGGCGCCGATCCCGAGCCAGCTGTGCAATACCTCGGCGCTGTCAGCCCCGAGCTTCGGCGACCCCTTTAGCCGCACCGTCTTGCCGTCGACCCGCACCGGCCAGGTCGCCATCTTGTAGTCGCCATTGTGGTGATGCACGGTCTGCATAATGCCGCGCGTCTCAAAGGTCGGCTCGTTCTGCAACTCCATCGTGTCGAACACCGCGCCCGACGGCACGCCGACGGCGATCAGCTTTTCCATCGCCTCGCGCTTGTCATGCTGGCGGGTCCATTCGCCGATGATCGCGTCCAATTCCTTTTCGTGCTTGACGCGGTCGTCGCCGGTCGCGAAACGCGGGTCCTCGATCAGTTCCTCGCGGCCGATCAATTTCATCAGCCGCGACCAGTGCTCGGGGTTGGCGCGGCTGGTGGTCAGGTAGACGTAGTCGTTGGGGCCGCCGCCCTTGGCCGGGTAGAGCCCCGACGGCGCATTGTTGCCCCCGCCTGATTTGGCGCCGTTGCGTCGCGCCGCTTTGCCCGTGCGCGCCATCGTCGAGAAGCAGGTGCGCATGTAGTGGATCATCGCGTCCTGCATCGCCAATTGCAGCCGCCTTCCCTGGCCGGTGCGGTTGCGTTCGTGCAAGGCGCCGAGCATCGTCGCCGCCATCAGCATCCCCGTGCCGGTGTCGCCAAACGACAGGCCTGGCTTGACCGGCGGGCGGTCGGGCTCGCCGGTGACGCTAATCGGGCCGCCGGCGGCCTGTGCGATCATGTCGAAGGCGAGGCCCTTCTCATGCGGGCTGCCCGACCCGAAGCCCTTGATCTGGCAATAGATGATGCGAGGGTTGATCTTCTTGACCGAGTCGTAGTCGAGGCCGAGGCGCTCGATCGTGCCGGGCGCCATGTTCTCGGCCACGATGTCGGCCTTCTTGATCATCTCCTTGACGATTTCGAGCCCTTTTGGCGATTTTAGGTTCAACGTGATCGACTTCTTGTTGACGTTGAA
>DATKHX010000621.1:0-4409 GCA_035510075.1 Allostellaceae bacterium | reverse complement strand
AACGCCAAGGCTTGCGCCGTCTTGCGCCGCTGCGTGTAGCCTTCCAGGACGCTGGCAACCTCGGCCGACAGGTCAATCTTCGCCACCGGCCGACCCGTCCGCATCCCCAGTCCCCCACTTGCCGCCCTTCTCCCTTTAATTGCTATACGAATTTCTGGCCAGGACACTAGATTGATGCAATTGCCGATCTCGTGGCGCATGATCGCGGTGAAACATGCTGCCGTCCTGCGGCCGGTTCAGGTCGGGCTCCCGATCGGCCGGTCCTCGGCATAAAGGATGGTTTCATCGGCGGTCGCTGCGGCTCCTCGCGCGGCGGCGATCGGGCACAGGGAACGGAGGTAAAGAGATGTTGCAGGATCTGCTGCCTCAGGCGGAACGGATCGCGGCAAAGCTGAAGGCCCGCAACGAGACGATATCGGTCGCCGAATCCTCGACCGCCGGGTTGCTGTCGGCGGCATTGCTGGCGATACCCGGCGCGTCCGCCTATTTCCTCGGCGGTGCGGTCGTCTACACCCGCCAGTCCCGTGCCGAACTGCTGGCAGTCACCGAGCAGGAGCTGACCGGCATCACGCCGTCGACCGAGCCCTATGCGCTGCTGTTCGCCCGCAAGATCCGTGGCAAGCTGGCGACGACATGGTCGCTCGGCGAGACCGGCACCGCCGGCCCGACCGGTAGCCGCTACGGTCATGCCGCCGGGCATTCCTGCATCGCCGTGATCGGCCCGAACGCCGAGCGCTCGATGACGGTCGAGACCGGCAAAAGCGACCGCCTCGACAACATGCGCGCCTTTTCGATCGCGGCTCTCGAGCTCCTCGAAAAAGCGCTCGGCTGAGCCGCTGCGGATCCGCCGGGTGGGATGGAAAGCGCGGTTGACGCCTCGCGAGCCGACATGCGAGGCATGTTCTCATCTACCGCAGGGTTAGTTCAGGTGAGATAGTCGTCGTTTTTGTTGGTCGACAAAAAGCGAGGCAGCCGTCCATAGTTGATCGCTGCCACGGTCTCGACCGATTTATTTACCAAAGTTTACCAAAATCTGCTGGTAGAGTTATTTGGCGGCAATACATGGAGTGCATTGCGAACGAACTCGACGCTACCTTCGGCGGTAGGCCGAATCCGGCGCAGAGTTGACAGGAGTTTGCCATGCACGAGTCAAATAAAGCAGCGGTGCGCGAGTCCGGCGAAATCGCGGTGGACGAGCCCGGCGCGGCAGTGGCCCGGCCCCGGGCCAGGCGAACGATCGTGCGTGCCGCCGCGCTTATTTTGTTTTCGGCGATGCTCGGCACCTCAGGCCCCGTTATGGCCGCGCATGGCGGCGGCGGGTTTCACGGGGGTGGTGGGTTTCACGGCGGCGGCTTCCACGGCGGCGGATTTCATGCCGGCAGATTCCACGGCGGCTTTCATCGCGGGTTTTACCCCGGGGCCGCAGTCGGCCTCGGGCTCGGACTGGGGTATGGGTTGGGATATCCATGGGGCTGGGACGGTTACCCGTCCGATTACGGTGATTACGGCTACGGCGGGTCTTATGCCGGGGCGCAAAATTGGTACTATTGCGCTAATCCCGCCGGCTATTATCCGTACGTGACCCAGTGTTACGGTCCCTGGCAGGTGGTGCCCGCAAGTTGAAGCTTGACAACCGGCCACACCGGGATCACCGGGTCACGGCGAAATCGCCTATGGCCGGGTAGCGGCGTCCGCGGCGTCGGTTGCCCAGACGCGGTCTCGCCAGGCATTGCGTCGGAAGACCGCTGCGCAAGATGGTTAAGTCGAAGATTCTCGGCAATTGCCGCTTGCGCTGGGGGTAAAACGGCGTATCTATCGGGCTCGCGACGCACTCGCACGTGCCTATGGCCCATCGTGGTTATGCAACGACGTAACGCGTCCTTTTTGGTCGTCCGGCTGCAAGGCCGGTCCCGAGAGGGAGGTCGATATGGTTGCTTTCCGACTGAGGGGCGTGGTGCCCTGCCCTGACGCGAACCTGCCGGGGACGCGCCTGCGGGGGCGGGGCAACCGGGTCATCGACCCGAGCAGTTTAAGCTAAGCAGCAAAATATAACCGGGGCCGGCCTCAAACCGGTTCGCGGTACGGTTTGGTTCGCGCTCGGTCGAAGCCCGAGAGCGTGTCGGCGTGGCTCCGCCCGTTTGATGCGCATCCAGGCGGCGACCTTCCGCACCTGCTTCGCTAAGCCGCTTCGCGGGAAGGAAGACCCCCAGGAATGAATGAGAGGATCGCGCGTTTCCTCGCCGACAATTCGCCTGAAACCCCATGCCTTGTCGTCGATCTCGACGTGATCGCCGAAGCCTATGAAACGTTGTGCCGGCACTTGCCGCTGGCGCGGGTTTACTACGCGGTCAAGGCCAACCCGGCCCCCGAAATCGTGGCGATGCTCGAGCACAAGGGTGCCAATTTCGACGTGGCGAGCCGCGGTGAAATCGAGCTGTGCCTCGAAAACGGCGCGACCGCCGAGCGGCTGTCCTTCGGCAACACCATAAAGAAGGAAAAGGACATCGCGTTCGCATATGGCGCCGGGCTGCGGTTGTTCGCGTTCGACAGCGCGCACGAGCTCGCTAAGCTGGCGCGGTCGGCGCCGGGGGCGCGGGTGTTTTGCCGCATCCTTGTCGATTGCGCCGGCGCGGAATGGCCGCTGTCGCGCAAATTCGGCTGCACACCCGAAATGGCGGTCGACCTTTTGCGCCGCGCTCGCGAGATCGGGCTCGACCCGTATGGCGTCTCTTTCCATGTCGGCTCGCAACAAACCGACCTCGGGCAATGGGACGGCGCCGTCGGCACGGCGGCGCGGATGTTTTCGCTGCTTGCCGAGGCCGACATCGACTTGCGCATGGTCAATATCGGCGGCGGCTTTCCGGCGCACTACACCGGCGAGGTGCCGGCGATCGAGCGCTATGCCCAGGCCGTAACGGCGGCGGTGACGCGGCATTTCGGCAACCATCTGCCGGAGATCATCATCGAGCCCGGCCGCTCCTTGGTCGGCGACGCCGGAATCATCCACAGCGAGGTCGTGCTGATCTCCGAAAAAGGTGGCGGTGACAAGCGGCGCTGGGTCTATCTCGATGTCGGCAAGTTCAACGGCCTCGCCGAAACCATGGACGAGAGCATCAAATACCGCATCGCCACCCCCGGCCGCGGCGGCAAATGCGGTCCGGTGATCCTCGCCGGGCCGACCTGCGACAGCGCCGACATTCTTTATGAAAAGACCGATTACCAGCTCTCTCTCGGGCTCGAGGTCGGCGACAAGGTCGCGATCCTGGCGGCCGGCGCCTATACCGCGAGCTACGCCTCGGTTGGGTTCAACGGTTTCGCGCCGATCCGCACCTATTGCATCTGAGCAAGCGTGGACGCCCCGGCTCCCGCCACTTCAACCGACAGCTTTTTCAGCATGGCGTCGAAAAAGCTGTGGAAGTCGCGCGCGGCCACGACGAACGCTCCGCGGCCGCCGATTACGTGGTCGCGATAATAATCTTCGAGCCATGGCTCGTCGGTCAGGATGGCCAGGCCGTTGATCGTGATGCCAGCCTTTACGATCGTGTCGCGAACTATCTCCGGCGGCGGGCCGAGGTTGGCCATTCCGTCGCCCGAGATGTCGATGACCCGCCGTGCCGCCGGCTGCGGCAGGTCATTGAATTGCGCCGCGGCAGCGGCAAGCGCCGGGCCGGTCGCGGTCAGCCCGCGCGAGCTGCGCCTCGTCGCGCGGACCGCGGCGGCGAAGGCGGCGGCGCTTTGCCGGCCGGTGATCTGGGTCCATCCGACCGTGACCGCGATCTTGTCGGGATCCGACCATTCGAGGACCAAGGCCTCGATCCCGCGCGGAGCGGCGGCAACCGCCTTCAGCAGCCGCGGATCCTCGAAGGCGCGGGCGATGCCGTCGCGCTGCAAGACATAAGAAACGGCTGTCACGCTGTCCGAGACATCGACCGCCATCACGACCGCCAGGGCCGCCGCCTTTACCGAGGCGGCGCCAAGCCAGATCATCGCAACGATGACAAAAAGGCTTCGCATGGGGAAATCTGTTCTCGCCCCTGCCGGAGGCTGCGATCCATCGAATCGCAGCGGCTGTGCGGAACCTACTGCCGGCGCTGTTGCCGCGCTATAAGCTGACTTGGCAGCAGATGGGGGAGGGGAGAGATGGAACGGACGATTGCGGCATGCGCCGGGCTGGTGGTCGGCATGATGGCGGTCGGTGCCTTGGCAGCGACAAAGCACGCCGCGGAAAAGGGGCCGCCCGCCTGCGGTGCCCTCACTTTCCGCGCGGTGGCTTCGGGTGCGAGCGACGGCGAGCAGCAGGCCGGCTTCTACCGGTCGCGCTACGGCACGTTGGCGCTGCATGCCGACGTCAAGGGTGGCCAGCCGGCCGACTATTTCGTGCTCGCCGACGGCAAGCGGCTCGCCGCGGC
>DATKHX010000620.1:0-8612 GCA_035510075.1 Allostellaceae bacterium | reverse complement strand
CTGCACGGCGCGGCGGCGGCCGGATGGCGGCGTTACGCATTTTCGGAATACGATTATGCAATGCTGGAGGCGCGGCTGACCGTAAACCAGCCGATCGACGACTGCCGCCTCTTCATGGCGTTCGATGGGCGTTGGAAATACATCCACGCGACAGGCTTCCGTCCGCTGCTGTTCGATCTCGAGCGCGATCCGCAGGAATTTTGCGAATTCGGTGCCGCCCCCCGATACCACAGCGAGCGGGAGCGGCTGCGCGCGGCGCTGCTCTATTGGGCACTGCGCGACCACAACCGGATCACGATGCCCGATCGGCGCATCGCGGCTTATGCGCGGGGCCAGCAGCTCCGCTCCGGGATCCTGATCGGGTATTGGGACGAAGCCGAGCTAGCAGCGGCGCGGGCGGGGCTCGCACCCGACTGACGAAAAAGCCGCCGCCGACCCGGATTGTGTTGGCCGATCCCCCAATTCGTGGTTAAATTTTCAAATATGAATTGCAACTCAACCCGAATCATCGCAGTATCTAGCCGGCATCGTTATGTCCCCCCAACGATGCGTTGTCGCCTGTCGGACGGGCAAACCGACAGGTACAGAAGCCCCGGTCCCCCCCGACCGGGGCTTTTCTGTAACGGCCGGCAGATCTTTCTGTAACGGCGGCAGGACTCGCTGGCGCCCGCCAGACGCCATTCCTTAAAGTGGTGGGAAAATGGCGGGGCGATACTGCCGAGGAACAAGGATTTGGCGATGGCGCTCGATGGCGATGCCGGCCGCGTGCTGGAAATGGTGCGCCTGTCGGGCAGGCCGCCCTTCGAAACCATATCCCCGGCGCAGGCGCGTGCCTTGTTTCTCGGCGGGCGCGAAATTCTCTCGCCGGACCCCGCGCCGGTCGCCGAGACCCGCGAGCTGACTGTCGCTGGGCCGAATGCGGGGCGGCTTGCGCTGCGGCTCTACCGCAGTGGCTCTACCGCGGCGCCGGCACTGCGGCCGGGACGAGGTTGCCATGGGCAAGGTCATCCGTGCCGCCGGCCCGGCGCTCGACGGCGTCGCCGCGGCCTTGAAGGCGGCGTTTGACAAAGGGTAGACCGACGCGGGGCCTGCGGTATCCCGCCTCGGTTCCGAGCCGGCGCGGCCGCCGATGACCCCTCGCCAATGGCTGCGCCTGGTTTTGGTCGGTCTCGGCGCCTCGGTCGTGCCGCTCGACACCGCGGTCAATATCGGCTTTCCGGATATTACCGCCAGCTTTGGCCTGCCTATCCAGCAAATCCAGTGGGTCGTCATTTGCTATGTCCTGACCTATGCCAGTCTGATGCTGGCCTTTGGCCGGGTCGGCGACATTTTCGGCTATGCCAGAGTCTTCCGGGCCGGGCTGGCGTGGAGCGTCGCGGCATTTCTGCTGTGCGCCGCGGCGCCGACCTATGGTTGGCTCTTGTTCTTCCGTTTTCTGCAAGGGATTGGAGCGGGCTTGGTCATCAGCGTCGCTCCGGCATTGGTAACCGGGCTGTTTCCCGAACACCGGCGCAGCCGTGCCGTTGCCGCATTCACGATGATCTTTGCGCTGGCATCCGCTTTCGGCCCGTTGATCGGGGGGGCGCTCGTCAGCGTCTGGAAATGGCCCGCAGTGTTCTGGTTCCGGGCGCCGATCGCGCTCGCCGCATTGGTGTTTCTCGAAGGGCTGCCGCGAGGTGGCGGCCGGACGGCGCGCGAGCCGCTGGACATCCCCGGCGCCGTTCTGCTCGCGCTGGCCATCAGCAGCGTTCTGCTGCTTGTCAACGAATTTCCTCGCTTTGGCGGGCGAGATTGGCTTTCGACTTTGCTGTTCGGATTGGCGGTCGTCGCGATTTTCACGTTCATTCGCCGGGAAAGCCGGGTCGTGGTTCCGATCGTAAATCTCGAATTCTTCCGTAATCTCAGCTTCGCCGCGATCAATACGGCCAGCGTTCTAATTTATCTGACAAGCTTCTCGGTTTTATTGTTCGTCCCCTATTATCTGGTCCGTTTCACTGTGTTGCCCCTGCCCTGGGCCGGCGCGGTGCTCGCCGCCTCGTTTGCCGGGACGATGGCATCGTCGCCGCTGGCGGGTCGACTGATTGAACGCATGCCCGCGAACCGTATCACGTTGGCGGGTGCCGTGCTGAGCGGCGCCGGTCTGATCGCGATCGGCAGCTGGAACGTTGGCCTGATGAGCCGGACCCCGGTGCTTTTAACCGCTTTGATAGCGCAAGGGTTCGGCGTCGGCTTGTTTCAGGTGGCCTATATGGACGTCGTGATCGGTACGATTCCGCAACGCGATCGCGGAGTTTCCGGCAGCATCGCGATGTTGACCCGCACTCTCGGGATCGTTGGCGGGGCCACCCTGCTGAGCCTGGTTTTCAACTCCATCGATCACCAGGCGCTATCGGGCGGGGCGCCGGCGCCCGAAGCCTTTATGACCGCCTTCCGCACGACCTTTTATGCCGCGGGGCTGGTTTCGATCCTGACGGGCGCGGCGGCGCTCGTCGCGAGCATCCGCCGGCGGCCCTAGCCCGCGATCACTCGTCTTCGAGGGTGAAGCCGACTTTGAGGATCACCTGAAAGTGCGCGACCTTGCCGTCCTCGACATGGCCGCGGGTCTGCAAGACCTCGAACCACCCGACCTGCCGCAAGGTGCGCGACGCCCGGCCGACGGCGTTCCGGATCGCATCCTCGATGCTGTTTTCCGACGAGCCCGCGACTTCGATGATCCGATAGACATGGTCTGGCATCTGCACTCTCCTGTGGTTGGCCGCGAGCCGGCGCCGGCAGCGCTGCCGGCTGTTTTCTGGAGAGAAAACACGCGAGGGGTCAGGTCGTCCCGCGCCCGGGCAATTTTAACCCCGATCGGATGTCCGGCCGCGTTATTCTCGCTCGGCGCCATAGAAGCGATGGGAGGAGGACCGACATGCCGGTCACGATGTACCACAATCCGCGTTGCAACACCTCGCGCCGTACGCTCGCACTGCTGCGCGAGCGGGGGGTCGAGCCCGAAATCATCGAATACCTGAAGACGCCGCCCTCCGGACCCGAGCTGAGACAAATCCTCGGCCAGCTCAAAATCCCGGCGGCCAGGTTGCTGCGCAAGAAGGAGGCCGCGGCCGCCGGCATCGACCCGAAGGCATTGTCGGAAGACCAGCTGATCGCGGCGATGGTCGAGAACCCGATCGTCATCGAGCGGCCGATCGTCGTCTCCGGCGGCAAAGCCGCCCTCGGCCGCCCGCCCGAAGCGGTGCTGTCGGTGATCTAAAGGATTATGCCGCGGGGCCGGCCAATCGGAATCGAGCCAATCGGAATAGGGTAATGCGACCCGCCTCCAGGACGGTGGGGCCGCAACCTCAAATCGGCACCGTTCGGTTCTCACCGGCGCCAGCGGGGCTTCATCAAGCCGGGGGGAGCAGCAGGCGCGCCGCGCGCTCGCGGATTTCGGGCGGCAGCGGCGCCGGGCGGCGCGCGTCGAGGTCGAGTTGCACCCCGAACTGGCCGAGGCGGGCGGTTTCGGCGCCACTGCGTGGATCGGACATGCGGTGCAGAAGACGGACCGACGAGCTGCCGAGATGGGCGATCCCGGGCTCGACCAGATAGGGCTCTCCGAGACGCGGCATGGCGCTGATCCGCAACGCGATCTCAAATGTCGAAATGCCGCGCCGCTCGGCTTTCATGTAATCCCCGGTCATGCCGATCGCTGCCGATGCCTGGAATACCGCGTCGGTGAAGCGGTGGACGAAGGCGGCGAGCGTAACCCGCCCGAACTCGTCCAGATCGGCGGGCCTGATCCGGCCGCGCGCGGTCGGGAGCGAACCTGCGGTCGACGAGGGCTCCGGCCGCCGCTCTATCGCGGGGCCTTCCCAAGCGGCGACGAGCCGGCTTGCCGCTTTGCGCTCGGCATCCGAGAGCCGAACCGCCTCCCACACCTCCTCGACCCAGGTCACGGCTTCGAAACTGGCGGAATCGACAAAGCGATGCCCGAGGCGCAACGCCGGATCGAGCGCAATCGCCGCGCTTTCGACATGGAAGCTGGCACCGGCGCGGAGCTCGCGGGCGAAGCGAAAGTTGAAACGCCGCGGAACAACCCCGGTATTCAAATGGCCGGCGAAGCCGAGATGTTCGGCGAGAGCGGTCGATGCTTGATCGACCCGATCGAAGTAATAGGCGATCGTGAAATGCTCGGTCGTGTCGCACTCCCAAGGCGCCACCGAGCCGCGAAAGGTCTCGATCCACTCCGCCATGTCCGCTCCCCGCTTTCCTTCGCCCGGCCCGCGTCCGGCCGGCCCGACGCCGACGTCCGCCGGCCCGCTGCGGTCATATTATCGCGCAGTTGCCGGTCAAAGCAGCTCGCAGCTGTTATTTGACGGTTTCGCAGGGCCGACCGTTCCGCGTGATTTTTTGCGAAAGCGGTGGTACTGCAATTCCCGGAATCTAGGTTGCTCCAACCGTCGCGCCGACCGGCTCGCCGTGGACCTGTCCGTCCACCGTGCGATGAATAGGCCGAGTCGAGCTTTGTCAGCTCGATGCTCGACCGGATGCCGCGGCTTTCGTATAGACGGGTCAGTCGTGCGAGTATCGGCGCATTGGCTCTGGGTTGACGGCGATGTGGCGGCGATTGCGACATTGACCGCCGGTTCGGGGAAGCCGCCGCGACGCGCTGCCGCCTGTGCAAAATCCGCTGCCGCCGCCGGGATCGCAGGCTTATGATGCCGCCATCGGAGATGGCAGCGGGCGAGTCGGGCTGATGAGCGACATCCAGCATTACATCGGCGGCAAACGGGGCGACGGAAAAAGCGGGCGCTGGGGCGACGTGTACAACCCGGCGACCGGCGAGAAGCTGCGCCGCGTCGCCTTTGCCGAGCCGGGCGAGGTCGATGCCGCGGTCAAGGCTGCCGCCGCCGCCTTTCCCGGGTGGGCGGCGACCCCGCCGCTCAGCCGTGCGCGCATCATGTTCAAATTCCTCGAACTGTTGGCGCGGGAGCATGACGCGCTGGCGCGGCTGATTTCTGAGGAGCACGGCAAGGTGTTTTCCGACGCCCAGGGTGAGATCACCCGGGGGGTCGAGGTCGTCGAGTTCGCCTGCGGCATCCCGCATCTGATGAAGGGCGAATTCGCCGAGCAGGTCGGGCGCGGCATCGACAGCTGGTCGGTGCGCCAGCCGTTGGGCGTGTGCGCCGGCATCACGCCGTTCAACTTTCCGGCGATGGTGCCGATGTGGATGTTCCCGATGGCGCTCGCCTGCGGCAACACGTTTGTCTTGAAGCCGTCCGAGCGCGACCCGTCGGCCGGTCTGCGCATCGCCGAATTGCTGACCGAGTCGGGGCTGCCGCCCGGCGTCTTCAACGTCGTCCACGGCGACAAGGTTGCAGTCGACGCGATCCTGCAGCATCGGGGGATCGCCGCGGTCAGCTTTGTCGGCTCGACCGCGATCGCCGAATACATCTATACAACCGCCGCGGCGGTTGGCAAACGGGTGCAGGCCTTGGGTGGTGCCAAGAACCACATGGTGGTGATGCCCGACGCCGATCTCGACCAGGCGACCGACGCGCTGATGGGCTCGGCCTATGGGGCCGCCGGCGAGCGCTGCATGGCGGTGTCGGTTGCGGTTGCAGTCGGCGGCGTCGGCGACAAGCTGATGGATAAGCTGGTGCCGCGGGTGCGCGCGTTGAAGATCGGCCCCGGCAGCGACCCCGAGGCGGAGATGGGGCCGCTCGTCACCCGCCAGCATGTCGAAAAGGTGCGCTCCTATGTCGATCTCGGGGTGCAGGAAGGCGCAAAGCTGGTCGTCGACGGCCGCGGGCTGAAGCTCCAGGGCTACGAGAACGGATTTTTCCTCGGCGGGTGCCTGTTCGACGAGGTCAAGCCCGAGATGCGCGTCTACAAGGAGGAGATTTTCGGGCCGGTCTTGTCGGTCGTGCGTGCCCCCGATTTCGAGCACGCGACAAAGCTCGTCAACGACCACGAATACGGCAACGGGGTCGCGATCTTCACGCGAGACGGCGATGCGGCGCGCGAGTTCTCGAACCGTGTCCAAATCGGCATGGTCGGCATCAACGTGCCGATCCCGGTGCCGATGGCGTTTCACAGCTTTGGCGGCTGGAAGCGCTCCTTGTTCGGCGACATGGCGGTCTACGGCCCCGAGGGCGTGCGCTTCTACACCCATCTGAAGACGATGACCGCGCGCTGGCCGACCGGCATCCGCGCCGGCGCCGAGTACGTGATGCCGACGATGCGCTAGACCGCCGCCATGCCCGAGCCGCCGTCGTCCTCGCCGCCGCGGAGCTACGATGGCCTGCTCGGCCGAAAGATCATCGAATTGCACGTTTGGGCGGTCGGCGAGGGACTGCGCGGCATCGCAGCGGAGCCGTTGTTCGACGGCCTCTGTCAGCGCCTCGTCGGCGCCGGCGTGCCATTATGGCGCGCCTTTGCGGGGATGCGCACCTTGCATCCGCAATGGGGCGGTTACAGCTACACCTGGTGGCGCGATCAGAACGCCATAGAGCCGCGGCAATTCGAGCGCGGCGAGGAATACGAACAGGCCGTGCTCAGCAGCACGATCGGTTATCTGATCCGCCAGGCGGAAACCGCCGCCACCCCTTGGCGGCATCTCCGCAGGCGTCTCAGCGGGCCCGGCGCGCAGCTCGATTTTCCTGCACTCGAGGAGCTAGCCGCGGCGGGCGGCACCGATTATTTCGCCGAGGTCGTAGGCTTTGGCGAGAAGGCTGACCCGTCGCGTGGGACGGGGATCGGCTATTCGTTCGCGACCGACCGTCCCAAGGGCTTTGATGACGAGGATCTCAAGCTGCTGAAGGCGGTGCTGCCGGTCGTCTCGCTCTCGATGATGGCACACGCCGGTCACACAATCGCCGCCAGCCTTCTTGCAGCCTATCTCGGGGCCGACGCCGGGCGGCGGGTCCACGCCGGCGCCATCGAGCGCGGCTCGGTCGAGAGCATCCGGGCCGTCCTGTGGTATGCCGATATCCGCGCCTTCACCGCGCTTGCCGACACGACCGCGGGAACGGCGGTGGTCGAATTGCTCGACGAAGTCTTCGAAGCGCTGACCGCCGCATTGCGCCGGCGCGGCGGCCAGGTATTGAAATTCCTCGGCGATGGAATGCTCGCGATCTTTCCGTTCGATGACGCGACGCGCGAGCAAACCTGCCGCCAAACGCTCGATGCGGCGGCCGAGGCGGTGCGCGCCGTCGATCGGCTGAACGCCGCACGCCGTCTCGCGGAGAAGCCGGTGGCGGCGGTCGACCTCGCGCTTCATCTCGGCGATGTGCTCTATGGCAATGTCGGCGCCGTCGACCGGCTCGATTTCACGGTGATCGGGCCAGCGGTCAACGAGGTCGCGCGCATCGAGACACTGTGCGAGCCGCTCGGCCGCAAGGTCCTGGTCTCCGCCGAGCTCGCCGCCGCGGTTGCCGGCAGCCGTCGCCTGGAACCGCTCGGCACGCATGCCCTGCGCGGCGTGCGCGAGGTCCGTGAAATTTTCGGCTTGGACATCTACTAGGGCCCCCCGGGCTCGATGGCACCACCAAGATCGTCGTGGTAGGCGGAAACCCGGGGCCCGCAGCCTGTGCGCGGTTTCAGGCGTCTTGTCCCATGTTGGAGAATGGGCTCGTCAGGTCGCGGCCGAGGATGCGACCGAGAAATTCCAGCTCGGGTCGCAGCACCTCGTATGCTGGGCGGCCGAGGGGTGCGGTACGACCACAGAAAGTCCGGCTCAAAAAGCCGTCGTAATCCGGGTAGCGGTATGGATCGGTTTGTTCGTCGTAAATCGTGATCCTCTGCGGCGAGACGTCGATCGGATGCAGCCAGCACGTCCGGGGCTTGTAAAACCACGGATGCTTGCCGTCCGCCACCCCGAGCGTTTGGAGGCTGCATCTCCCGTCATCGGCACGAAACACGCAAGACGTGTGATCGAAGTGGCTGGGAAAGCCCATGACTTTGCCGCGGAAATCGGCCGGCCGGGTTACCGTCTTCGGGCCGCTGCTGCCGTCTCGCCACACCCCTTCGGCAATAACGGTGCTCGGCAGAGTGACGCCGCTTTCCCCAAAGTCTGTAGCACGTGACCAGGAAATCTCTTGCAGGACGTCGGCGGTGTTGGCGTCGACGTAAACGCCGTCATAACAGCACATGCCGCGGCAGCTCGAGAGATCGCACCTCGCCAGGCGGCGCTGGAACGCCGGCACGTCCAGCACCGCATCGGCGCAATTGTCGCGCAGCCATTTTTCGGTCTCCGGGAACGCCGTCAGGCCGCTTTCCTTCACCCGCACCACTCCCGCTCGCACCCCACATTTTACCCGTTGGCAATCGCATTTCCGGGCGGGAGGTTCCCTGTCCGGGCCGGATGCTGCGCCGCAAACAGCCGGCCGGGGCGGCGCGACAGCTCAGACCAGCGCTTTCAGCATCGCCTCGGCGCTGGAAGCGTCGACTTGGCCGGGCTGTTGCTCGACATTCAGCGATTTGACGACGCCGTTGTCGACCAGCATCGAATAGCGCTTTGAACGGATCCCGAGACCGCCCTTCGAAAGATCGAGCTCGAGTCCGAGCGCGCGGACAAAGTCGCCGCTGCCGTCGGCCAGCATCGTGACCTTGCCCTCGGTCTTCTGGTCCTT
>DATKHX010000619.1:0-5259 GCA_035510075.1 Allostellaceae bacterium | reverse complement strand
CGCAGGTCTCGTCGAGCCAGGCCTGCATCAGCGCGAGCTGGCGGCCGAGCCCGTCGGGCGGCACCGCGATCCGCACCCGCACCGGAAACTGCTGCTCCGCCTCGCGCCGGGCCTGCTGTGATGCTCGGGTCACGCCGCTCTCTGTTCGTGGTTTGTTTCTAACTAACAGTACATTGGTGTCGACGGGCTTGTCCAGCGGCGCTGCACGGGCGGCCGCATTTTCCGGGGGCGGCGACTTCGGGTCGACCCGGTACCGCCGAGGCCTCGGGGGCAGCATTGCACGCGCCGCCGATCGAACAAAGCCTGCAGGGCTGCCGGCCGTTTGGACCTCCGGGCGCGCGCGGCTTTCAACCGGCGCCGCGATCGCGTAGCCTGGGCACGGCAGACGGGCGGAGCGACGGCATGAGCGGCGGCGGTGCGGCAGCGGGGTATCTCGACGAATTCCGGGCGCGGGGCGAGGCGATCGCCGATGCCTGCACCCGTTGCGGCGCGTGCTTTCGCGCCTGCCCGATGGTCGAGCCCGCCGGGATCGGCGCGGCGGACCCCACCGACACGACGGCGGCGATCGTCGATCTGATCACCGGCGGCGAGGGGAATGAGGATGCGGTGCACTGGGCCTCGGTGTGCAGCGGCAGCGGCAATTGCATCCCGGCCTGCCCCGAGGGCATCAACCCGCGCTTTATGGTGCAGCTCGCCCGCGGCTTTGCCCGCGCGCAAAAGGACGGGGCGCCGCTCAACACGCGGTGGCGCGGGCCGTTCCAGACGATGAGCCGCGGCGTACGTATATTGTCCCGATTGCAGATGCCGCCCGAGACCTTGGCCCGCCTGCGCGGCCAAGGCCGGCCGCTGCGGTCGAGCCCGCCCGAAATCGTGTTCTACACCGGCTGCAACATCCTGAAGACGCCGCACATCGCATTATTATGCCTCGACGTGCTCGACCTCTTGGGCGTCGACTACGAGGTTATGGGCGGACCCGGGCAATGCTGCGGCGTCTACCAGTTCCGTGAAGGCGATTACGACACGACCGCGAAGGTCGGGTTTGCGACGATCGACGGGCTCGCCAAGGCCGGGACCGCGACCGTGCTGTCGTGGTGCCCGAGCTGCCAGTTGCAGATCGGCGAGGTGGCGCTGCCGAGCTACGAATCGCAATTCGGCGCGAGGCCGTTCGACTTGAAGCCGTTTCTCGTTTACCTCGCGGGCCGTGCGCACGAGCTGGCGGGGCTGATGAAGCGGCGGGTCGACAAGCGCGTCGCCCTGCACGAGCGCCCGGTCCTGCCGCAGGTCATGGAAGCGGTCAAAAAGCTGCTGGCGGTCGTCCCCGGGGTCGAGCTGGTCGACATCGACGTGCCGCGGGTCGGAACCCAGGCCAACAGCCTTGCGGCGTTGCCCGCGTTCAAGCGCGAACTGGTGCGGCGCGAGCTTGCCGCCGTCGCCGATGCCGGGGTCACGACGCTCGCCACTGTCTACCATGCCTGCCACCGCGAATTGTGCGACGCCGGCGACGGTCGTAATTTCGAGATCGTCAATTTCATGGAAATCCTCGGCGAAGGCCTCGGCCTGCACAGCGAAGACCTCTATAAGCGGCTCAAGCTGATGGGCGACATCGACGACATCGTCGTCGAAACCACCCCGCTGATCGCCGAGCACGGCCTCGACCTCGACACCGTCCGCGACGCCCTCCTGCAGGAGTTCGGCGTCGCGTCGCCGCAGCCCGGCCCGAGACCAGCGGTTTAGGCCGACGGGCGGGTTCCGCTCTCCTCGACGGACGACGACGCGGCCGCCGTCGCCCCGGAATCGATCCCCTGGACAGTCGCGAGTGATCAAATGCCGATTCACATCGAAGACCTCGAATACCGTCGCGACACAGAGAGCCCGCTGCTGGCGCGCTTCTATCGCCCGGAAGGCGGCGGCCCGTTTCCTGCGGTGCTTGAAGTGCATGGCGGGGCGTGGACATCGGGCGACCGGCTCAACAACACCGCGATCGGCGAGTACCTGGCGGGCCATGGGATCGTCGTGCTGTCGATCGATTTCCGCATGCCGCCTGTGTTGCGTTACCCCGAAACCGTCGCAGACGTGAATTTCGGCATCCGCTTTCTGAAGGCGAACGCGGAGAAGTTCTCCACTCGCGCCGGGTCGGTGGGCGGTCTCGGCACGTCGTCGGGCGGGCATTTGCTGTTGCTCAACGCGCTGCGCCCGCGCGACCCGCGCTACGCATCGATCCCGCTTTCCGGTACCGACGCGAGCCTCGCGTTTGCGGTCGCCTGCTGGCCGGTGGCCGACCCGCTGGCCCGCTACCGTGCGGTGCGCGAGCGCGGCAACACTCGGCTTGCCGACGCCCACGATCAGTTCTGGCCATCCGAGGCGGCGATGGCCGAAGGCAGCCCGCAGCAGATTCTCGAACGCGGCGAGCCGGTCGAAAAGCCGGCCGCCTTGATCATGCAGGGCACCAACGACGACAACCTCACCCCCGACATGGCGAGGAACTTCGCGGCCGCTTATACGACAGCGGGCGGCGACATTTCGTTTCATGAGTTCGAGGGCGAGCCGCACGCTTTCATCGCCCGCGACCCGAATTCGGCGAACGCGCAACGAGCCCTCGATCTGATCGCAGCGTTCATCCATCGGCAGGCCGGCTAGGGTTCGCCCGCGCGGCTGCGCTGCGAGAATGCCGCCATGATCGAGTTCCTGATGGTAGCGGGCGCGCCCAACCCGGTCGCGCCGTTCAGCCACGCGACCGCGGTCGACGGCTGGCTGTTCGCGACCGGCCAGATGCCGACCGACCCCGAAGACGACGACGCTCCATTGCCGGAAGGGATCGAGGCGCAGACGCGCCGGGTTATCGGCAATCTGCAGCGGGTGCTCGCCGGCGCCGGCAGCGCATTGGACGAAGTTGTCTTCGCCCGCGTCTACCTGACCCATTTCGAGCGCGACTACGCGGCGATGAACACGGTCTATCAGTCTTATTTCGCGCCTGGAAAATTGCCGGCGCGGACCTGCATCGGGGTTACCGCCCTTGCCCGCGGCGCGCTCGTCGAAATCGACCTTCTCGCCCGCCGGAACGCCGGCTGACAATGTTTCACCCACCCGACAGCCGCGTCGACTGTCGTTGTGTAACGATCGGCGATGGTGCCCCGGGTCGGATTCGAACTGACGACCTACCGCTTACGAAGCGGTTGCTCTACCGCTGAGCTACCGGGGCGAGGCAATCACTCATATCGTGTTCCAGCTCCGACGCCAAGCGGCTTGGGCGGCGCAACGGGGTTAACCCCTCGCCGGATCGCCTGCCGGCAGCGCCATCTGAGGGGTAGGGGTCGGTTCAGTCGGCCTCGACGCCTCGATCGTGACCGGCAGCGCTCCGCCGGAACCGGACCAGGCCGGGGTGCGCCAGGCGAGCGCATCGAAGGCGCCGCACCGGGGGCACAGCGAGCGCCATTCCGTGCTCTCGCCGCCGCAGCTGGCGCAAACATAACGCGGGTCGGGAAGCGCGCGCGCGGCGCGGTCGAGCCATTCACGCATCAATGCGGGATCGCCGTGCTCGGCTTCTTCGAGCCGCGCCATCATCAGGCACAGCCGCGGCGTTGCACCGGCGAGGCTGGCGCCCTCCCCTCCTCCCCGCGGCGGCGGTGTTCCGAGGCCTGCGGGAAGCGGCGCCAGAGGCGGCGGCTCGCCCGTCAGCGCCCGCTCGAGATGACGGCGCGCCTCGCCCCAGAGCTGCGCTGCCAGCGCTGCCTCGGCCAATGCCAGGTGACTCTCGCGCGCAGCCGGGTTTTGGGCGGCGAGGCGCTCGAACCTCGCGACCCGGGCGAGCGGGGCCTCGTCCGTCCACATCTCGCCATAGGCCTGCGCCAGCTCGGGATGAGGAGCCGTTCGCCACGCGCCCTCGATCGCCTTCGCCGCGCGGCCGGCCTTTCCCTCCGCCAGCAGCAGCCGCGCGTAATGGGCAACTGGGGTCGCGAGCTCCGGCGTCAGCGACCGCGCCTCGCCCGCCAGCGCCAAGGCGCGTTGGCGGTCGCGCTGCGCCGCGGCGTCGCGGCTCAGCTCGTAGAGGATCACGCCGCGATGATGGCGCGCGATTTCCGGCGCGATAAAACGGCGTCTCGCCACCTTTTCGAGCGCGTCCCGCGCCGCCTCCCATCGCCGGTCGCGGGCTTCGAGATCGAACAGGCTCGATGCCGCCCAAGCGGTGTTTGCCCGCAGCGCCACGGCGCGTTCGGCGAGGTGGCGCGCGGTGTCGCGATCGCCTTCGCGCAGCGCCTGGTTGAGCAGTCCGCGCAGCCCCAGAAATTCAGTCTCCGGGCGGTCGAGCATCGCGGTAAAGAATTTCTTTGCCGCGAGTTCGTCGCCGCCGATTTGCGCCGCCTGCGCCGACAGCAGCAACGTCAACGGCGGTTCGGCCAGCAATACCTCGGCCCGGCGCGCATAGCGCCGCGCCTCCTGCGGATCGCCGGCGGCGACCGCGACCATGCCTCGAGTCAAGGCTTGGTACCCGGCGCGCCGTCGCCGCTCGCGCCGCCGTCGTAGGAGTGACCGCGGGCTGCCGAGAAGCAGCGACAGCAGCCGCAGCACCAGCGCCACGCAGAGCGCCGCCAGAGCCGCTGCCGTGATCAGCACCCCGACCGAGGTGTCGAGCTGCCAGCCCTGCCACATGATCTCGACCCGGCCGGGATTGTCGGCGAGAAACACCGCCGCCGCGGCCAGCGCCGCGATCATGATCAGCGCGAAGATCGCGCGCATCAGGACGGGGTCTTTGGTGCGGCCGGCGGCGGCGCCGGAGCCACACCCGGCGCCGATGCGGGAGCCCGCGTGGCGGGGGGAGGAGCCGCCGGGGCGGAGCCGAGGCGCGCGGTCACTAATTCCTGCACATGCGTCAGCGCTGTCTCCGCGGCGAGCCGCTGGCGCGCCATCCGCAGCCAGGGTTGCGCCGCCTCGGCATCGGCGCCGGTCAGCTTTTCGAGCGCCACGACGGCGCCCGCGAGGTCGCCCTGCGCGAGATCCGCCCGCGCGGCGCCGACCGTCTTCTCCGGGCCGGTTTTCGCGGTGCCGTCGATGTGGCGGATCGTAACCAGGCCGCGCAGCCGGTGCAGCGCCTGCTCCCACCATCTTGGCTTTGTCGCGGGCGGCTTTACCGTCGCGATCGTCCCTGCGAGGTCGGCCAGACGTTGGCGCAGCACGGCGCGGCTCGCCACCCCGTCGCGGGCGGCATCGGCCAGAGGTTCGGCAGCGTCGGCAAGACCGGGATCGCGAGCGCTCAAATCCTTG
>DATKHX010000618.1:0-10057 GCA_035510075.1 Allostellaceae bacterium | reverse complement strand
CTCGTGCGGGAGGGGTTCTATTCCAATCGTACCGATTTTATCCGGACAGCCATTCGCAACCAGCTCGACCGGCATAACGAGTCGGTCAAGCAGTCGGTAGCGCGCCACCACTTAGAGCTGGGGCTCAGACATTACAGCCGCAAAGACCTGGAAGCGGTTCAGGCCGCGGGCGAGACGCTGCACATCCACGTCCTGGGTCTCGCCCAGATTGCGGAGGACGTGCCGCCGGAGCTGGCGCTTCGAACGATCGGCTCGATCCACGTCCTCGGGGCCTTGCAAATGAGCCCCGCGCTCAAGGCGGCTTTGCGCGACCGTATTCGATAGCGCGCACCTGAAGCCGATCAGCCGCTCCCGGGGGCCGCGGCCCTTTTCGAGCTGCCGGGCGTGCTCCCTCTTGGCTGGACCTTCTTGGAGACAGGAGTTTTTGTCATGACATTGGACTTGAAAGTAAGCATGGCCGAGGTGACCCGCCTGACCCGCGGCGGGCGGCTTACGGAGGCGATGGCGCTCCTCCGCGGATTACCGCAGACGCGCAAGCCGCCCGCAGCGTCGGAAGAGCTTGACCGCAAACCGGCGAGAACCCCGCTCTCGGGCGGATATTTCGTCGACAAGCTGCCGTCGGGCTCGGCCGAGGGCGATCGGACGGCGCCCGGCTGCGACGCGCCGGATGGCGCCGACGCCGTCTCAGGCGAAGGCTTGGGCCAGCCGCGCTTGCCTGAGGCGATGCGCGGGGCGCTCGAACGCTTTGGAAGGCTCGGCGTCGAGCTGGGCCGGCGCGGGACGGCGGGCCATCGCGCACGGAGTGTGCCGGCATCTTTGCCGGACGGAGCGCGCTTCGAGGAGTATCGCTATGCGAACGGGGCCGGCAGCCGAACATACAAGCTCTACATCCCGACCGGCTACCGCGCAGAGCCGTTGCCGCTTATCGTGATGCTGCACGGCTGCAAGCAGTCGCCCGACGACTTTGCCGCCGGAACGCAGATGAACGAGTTGGCGCAGGAGCGAGGCTTTCTGGTCGCTTATCCCAGCCAACCGCCCTCGGCCAATCCCTCCAAATGCTGGAACTGGTTCAACGCCGGCGATCAGCTGCGGGGCAGCGGAGAGCCGTCTTTGATTGCGGGGATCACCCGACAAATCATGGTTGATTTTGCCGTCGACCCGAACCGCGTCTACCTCGCGGGGCTGTCGGCGGGCGGTGCCGCAGCGGCGATAATGGGCTCGGCGTATCCCGAGCTGTACGCGGCGATTGGGGTCCATTCAGGGCTTGCGTGCGGGGCCGCAAAGGATGTGGCCTCGGCATTGGCCGCAATGCGGCGGGGCGGATCACGTCCCGTCGAAGGCGCAAGACCTCCGCTGCCGACCATCGTGTTTCACGGCGACCGCGACGGCACCGTCAACCCCATCAACGGCGACCAGGTCATCGCCCAGTCGAAGGCGGCGGCGGAGCTCCACCCGACGATCACCCACGGCCGGTCTGTCGGGGGGATCGACTACACGCGCACGGTCCAGGCGGACGGGAGCGGGCACCCGATCCTCGAGCAATGGGTGCTGCATGGCGCCGGTCATGCCTGGTCCGGCGGCAATCCCGCCGGGTCCTACACCGACCCACGCGGCCCCGATGCCAGCCGCGAGATGCTGCGGTTTTTTTTCGAACATCCGCGGCCTGCGCCGAAACAGCGGAGCGAGTGAAGCTGCCGGCCGGTCCGGAAGGCTACCCGACCGGCGGGAGGCCAGCCAGGATCTCGCGGGCGCGGCGGGCGTCGGCGGCGATCTGCGCTTTCAGCGCGTCGAGCCCGGAAAATTTCTGCTCCGGCCGGATGAAATCGACGAGTGCCACCCGCAGATGACGGCCGTAAAGATCGGCGTCGATGTCGAACAGATGGGCTTCGAGCCGCGGCTCGGGAGTGCCGACGGTCGGGCGCAGACCGAGATTGGCGACCCCGTCGATCGTGCGACCGGCGAAAGGATCGTCCGGGCCGTCGCCCGACACGCGCACCGCGTAAACCCCGAAAGCGGGACGCAAATACTCGTCGAGCCCGAGATTGACGGTTGGAAAGCCGATCGTCCGGCCGCGCCGGTCGCCGACCGCGACGCGGCCGTCGATTTCCCAGAACCGGCCGAGCAGTGCTGCCGCCTCGCGCGGCTTGCCCGCCTTCAAGAGTTCGCGGATTTGGGTCGAGGAATAAACGATTTCATCGGCGCCGCGAATCGGCTCGATCACCGTGACGCCAAACCCGCGCTCGGGACCGGCGGCGCGCAACAGATCGGGCGTGCCGCGGCGCCCCTTGCCAAAGGTGCAGTCCCAGCCGACGACGACGTGCGAGGCGCCGATCGCGCCGACGATGACTTCGGACAGGAAATCGTCGGCGCTCTTGGCGGCAAAGGTGGCGTCGAAATGCTGGACGAACAACAAATCGACGCCGAGCCGGGCCAATTCGCGTTCCTTGACCCGGAACGGGGTCAGCCGGAACGGCTCCCCCGCCGGCACGAACACGCTGCGCGGATGGGGCTCGAAGGTCAGCACCCCGACCGGCCGGCCCTGCGCCCGCGCCTGATCGCGCGCGCGCCCGATCAGCAGCGCATGGCCGCGGTGCAGACCGTCGAAATTGCCCATCGCCAGCACCGCTCCGCGCGGATGGTGCGATTGGGGGCCGGGATGTCGAACGACGCGGATCACAACAGCGAAGAGGGCACAGGTTTATCGGCAGCCAAGTGCGGCGAAAATAGCCCGACCGGCGCTGGGAGGCGAGGGCGATGCGTCGAACCGCCCCGTTTTCGCCGCGATCCTCTATAGTCGTCCGCCAAATTGGCGGCGGAGGAAGGATGGCCGAGGAGCGGGTGGCGCGCGAGCAGATGGAATACGACGTGGTCGTGGTCGGGGCGGGGCCGTCCGGGCTCGCGGCCGCGATCCGCCTGAAGCAGCTCGCCGCCGCGGCCGAGCGCGCGATCGGGGTCTGCGTCGTCGAGAAGGGTGCAGAGGTCGGCGCCCACATTCTGTCGGGTGCCGTGTTCGAGCCGCGAGCGCTGAACGAGCTGATACCCGATTGGCGCGACCGCGGCGCGCCGTTGACAACGCCGGCGACCGAGGACCGGTTTTTGCTGCTGACCCGATCCCGCGCCTTTCGCCTGCCGACGCCGCCGCAGATGCGCAATCACGACAACTTCATCATCAGCCTCGGCAATCTGTGCCGCTGGCTGGCGCAACAGGCCGAGGAGCTGGGCGTCGAGATCTATCCGGGCTTCGCCGCCGCCGAGGTGCTGTACGACGAGGCCGGCCGGGTGCGCGGCGTGGCGACCGGCGACATGGGCATCGGCAGGGACGGCCGGCCGACCGAGCGCTATCAGCCCGGCGTCGAGCTGCGGGCAAGGGAGACGCTGTTCGCCGAAGGATGCCGCGGCTCGCTGACCAAGACCTTGGTCGAGCGCTTCCGCTTACGCGACGGCATCGACCCGCAGACTTATGCAATCGGCATAAAAGAATTGTGGGAGGTGGCGCCGTCGCGACATCAACCGGGCCTCGTCGTCCACACGATCGGCTGGCCGCTCGACACCGCCACCTACGGCGGCTCGTTTCTGTATCATCTCGAAGACCGACAAGTTGCGGTCGGTTTTGTGATCGGGCTCGACTACAAGAACCCCTATATGAACCCGTTCGAGGAATTCCAACGCTTTAAGACCCATTCAGCGATTCGCCCGTTTTTCGAGGGCGGGCGGCGCATCAGCTACGGTGCGCGCGCCTTGAACGAGGGTGGCTTTCAATCGATCCCGCGGCTCGATTTCCCCGGCGGCGCGCTGATCGGTTGCGCTGCCGGCTTTCTCAACGTGCCCAAGATTAAGGGCAACCACACCGCGATGAAGTCAGGCATGGTCGCGGCCGAAGCGGTGTTCCGCCGGTTGGCCGGCGACGACACCGTCTCGGTCCGGCGGGCACTCGAAGACAGCTGGGTGTGGGCGGAGCTGCGCGCGGTGCGCAACATCCGGCCGAGCTTTCGCTGGGGGCTGTGGGCCGGGCTCGCCTATTCGGCGCTCGATACCTATGTCCTGCGGGGTGCCGCACCCTGGACCTTTCGCAATCATGCCGACCACACCCAGCTGAGGCCGGCGAGCCGGGCGCGGCGGATTGAATACCCCAGGCCCGACGGCGAGGTCACCTTCGACCGGTTGTCCTCGGTCTTTATCTCGAACACCAACCACGAGGAGGACCAGCCGCCGCATCTGCGGCTGCGCGACCCGGCAAAAGCGATCGCGATCAACTATCGGCTCTACGATTCGCCCGAACAGCGGTATTGTCCGGCCGGCGTCTACGAGATCGTACAGCCGAATGGGCCAGCCGACCCGTACCTGCAAATCAACGCGCAGAATTGCGTGCACTGCAAGACGTGCGACATCAAGGATCCGGAGCAGAACATTGACTGGGTCGTGCCGGAGGGAGGCGGTGGCCCTAATTATCCGAATATGTGACGTAGCGTTTGTGAAACCGGCGGACGGGTAAAGACAGATGGGGATAGCGGTGATTGATTGGCTGAAGATCGGGCCTGTGGCGGGATTTGTTCTGGGCGCCCTGGCCGCCGCCGGCGCCGCCGCGGCGACCTCCAGCGGCGATGCCCCGGACGCCTCGGCGGCTTCGCCCTACGGCGCTTATCTCGCCGGCCGGCACGCGCAGGAGAAGGATAGCTATGGGGCCGCCGCCCAATGGTACGAGCAAGCGTTGCGCGCCGATCCGCAATCGGCTGAAGTGATCAGCCGCACCTTTCTGATGGAAGCCGATGACGGCCATTTCGATCGCGCCGTGCCGCTCGCCAAAAAAGCGCTGAGGCTCGACAGCTCGGATGCGGTCGCCGACCTCGTATTGTTGATCGACCGGACCAAGGCGGGTGACAAGGCCGGCGCCCTGGCGCGCGCCGAGGCGCTGCCGGACGATGGGCTGCACCGTTATGTCGGGCCGCTGGCGCGCGCATGGACACGCATGGGCATGGGCAATCTGCCGGGCGCCGAGGCGGCGCTTCGGGACCTGGACAAATTCGACGGTTTTGCTCCGCTCGAATACTTTCAGCTCGGCATGATTTATGATTTTGCCGGAAATGCCGCCAAAGCCGAGGACAATTACAAGAAGGCTTTAGACGCGACGGGGCAGCTCAACTGGCGCCTGGCCGATGCGATGGCCAATTTCTATCAGCGCCATGGGCGCCGCGACGAGGCGGCGGCGATCTACAGTCGCTTCGTCAAGGAAAATACCGGGAGCGAGCTCGCCGAATCCGTGCAGGCGAGCAAGCTGACCGGAACGCCCGCACCGCTGATCGGCTCTGCCGTGGATGGGTTGGCCGAGGCCCTGTTTGACCTCGCGAGCGTCGTCAACCGGCCGGAGACGACCGAGCTCGCGCTGATCTACGACCGCTGCGCGCTCGACCTCCGCCCCAATCTCACCGTCGCCCAATTGCTGCTCGCCGACATCCTGACCGACCAGCAAAAGTTTGAGCAAAGTCTCGCGATTGTAACTCAAATCCCTTCGAGCTCACGCTATTCATGGTCGGCGCAATTGCGGGCGGCCGCCAACCTCGAAGCCCTCGGGCGTAACGATCAGGCAGCCGCCCAGCTCCAGGCGATGGCGGCAAAGGAGCCGAGCTGGGCCTCGGCCGAGATCCAGCTCGGGGATCTGCTGCGCGGACAGAAGCGCTTTTCCGAGGCGGCCGACGCCTACAGCGAAGCCATCAAGCGGCTCAAGGCCGAAGCCATGCCGCCGCGATGGACGCTCTACTACAGCCGAGGGATTGCTTATGAGCGCTCAAATCAATGGAACCTCGCCGAGGCCGACCTCGAGCACGCGCTGGAGCTGAAGCCGGATCAACCGTTGGTGCTGAATTACCTCGGCTACTCCTGGATCGACCGCGGTGAAAAGCTGCATGGTGGATTGAAGATGATCGAAAAGGCGGTCGAGCTGAAGCCCGATGACGGCTACATCGTCGACAGCCTGGGCTGGGCCCATTACCGGCTCGGCGACTATCCGAGCGCCGTCGAATATCTCGAGAAGGCGCTCGAGCTGGTGCCCGAGGATCCCACGATCAACGATCACTTGGGCGACGCGTACTGGAAGAGCGGCCGGACGACCGAAGCGCGTTATCAGTGGCGGCGCGCCCTGCAGTTCAAGCCCGAAAAGGAAGATGTCAAGCCGATCGAGGCGAAACTCGGTGGTGGTTTGCCGACCGCAACCCGGGCCGGCGGCGGCTGATTTTTCGATGATCGTCACGGCTTTCGCCCCGGCGAAGGTCAATCTTTACTTGCATCTGACGGGTCGTCGCGCAGACGGCTACCATCTGGTCGACAGCCTCGTCGCCTTCCCCGATATCGGCGATCGGGTGACGGCTCGCCCGGCCTCGAAATTGTCGCTGGAGGTAGCCGGACCGGAGGCCGCCAGCCTCGCCGGTGAAGGCGACGACAATCTGGTCTTGCGCGCTGCCCGAATGCTTGCCGAGCACGCAAGAATCGGTGCCGCCGGCGCAGCGCTGCGTCTGGAAAAGCATCTTCCGGTCGCCTCCGGCCTCGGCGGCGGGTCGAGCGATGCCGCGGCGGCAATGCGGGCGCTGTGCGCGCTGTGGCAGCTCGCGATCGACGCGGCGAGCTTGGCGGCACTCGGCGCGCAGCTCGGCGCCGATGTGCCCGCCTGCCTCCATGCGGGCGCCGCCTTGGTCAATGGCATCGGCGAGCGGATCGAGCCCGCCCCTCACCTACCTCACGCCGGGATCGTCCTGGCAAATCCCCGCCGGCCGCTGCCGACGGCGGCGGTGTTCAAGGCGCGCAGCGGCGCTTTCGGCGCCACTGTCGAGCGGTTCGGGCCGATGCCGCGGGACGCCGCCGGGCTGGCCGGCGCGCTCGCTCGCCGCCGCAACGACCTGACCGAAGCCGCGATCGGGCTCGTTCCAGAAATCGGGGAAGTTTTGACGGCGCTGGCGCGGTTGCCCGGCGCCTTGATTGCGCGGATGAGCGGCAGCGGCGCCACTTGCTTTGCGCTCTTCGTCGACCGTGCCGCGGCCGAGAGCGCGTGCGCGGCGCTCGCCGCCGTACAACCCCGCTGGTGGCGTGCCGCCGGCGGCTTGATTGCCCGAGCCGGTATTTCTCGATAAGTTGCCGGCTCGCTGATGGGGCGTAGCCAAGTGGTAAGGCAGCGGATTTTGATTCCGCCATACGGAGGTTCGAATCCTCCCGCCCCAGCCATCAAAGCGACTTCACGGAGACATCCCGTCGTTTTCTTGCCGCCGCCGTTCTCCGATGTCGCCGCCAGCGCCTAGCCGCCGAACCAGGGGTGATCACGCCAGTTCGCGCTCCGCTCGCTTGACACGTTTCTCGCCGCCGGCATACGGTTTGCAGCACGTTCGACGCTGCCTGGGCGGTTTAACGGGGCAGACGGATATCGATCGGCACAAACGCAGGAGGGCAAAATGGCGGGGTATCAGTTGATTTCGGCGGATTCGCACATCGTCGAGCCGCCGGACATGTACACATCCCGCATTGCGCCAAAATTCCGCGACCGCGCGCCGCGCATGGAGCGGCGCAAGACCCCCGCCGGCCGCGAATTCGACGCGTGGATGCTCGACGGCGTCCAGGTCGGCACCTTGGGTGCGGTGATGCAGGCCGGGCAGCGCTTCGAGGACCCCTCGCAGATCGATTTCCTCGGCCTTTGGGAGGATGTCCGCAAGGGCGCCTACGACGCCAACGCGATGCTGGTCGAGAACGAGGAGGACGGTATCTGGGGCTCGGTATTGCAGCCGAGCCAAGGCCTGTTCTGGTACCGCATCCCGGATTCCGCGCTCTTTTCGGAAATCTGCCGCTGCTACAATGATTGGATCGCCGATTTCTGCAAGCCGCATCCGCGCCGGCTGAAGGGCATCGCGATGCTCAACGTCGACGACCCCGACGCCGGCGCCGAGGAGCTCGCGCGCTGCGCCAAGATGGGCCTCGTCGGCGCGTTCATCCCGGTCTCGCCGCTGCCGGACAAACCCTACAGCAGCCCGATCTACGACCGGTTCTGGGCGACCGCACAGGATTTGAAGCAGCCGCTCTTGCTGCATATCGGCACGCCGCGTTGCGGGGTCCCGGCCAACGAGTTCACGATGGACGTGACGGAGCTGACCGGGGCGGGACGCTCGACCACCGATTACTGGGTGCGCTATTCGCTCGGCTCGATGCTGTTCGCCGGCGTGTTCGACAAATTCCCGGGCCTCAAGATCGGTTCGGTCGAGCACGAGGCGGCGTGGATCCCGCATTGGCTGAAGCAGATGGACTTCACCTATGTCGAGCGGCCGGTGTTCACCAAGGGTTGGAAGTCGGCCGAAGGGCTGATGCCGAGCGACTATTGGAAGCGCAATATGTTCGTCGAGTTCATGGAGGACGATCTCGGCGTGCAGCTGCGCGACCGCATCGGCGTCGAGAACATGCTGTGGGGCAGTGACTATCCGCATGCCGAGGCGACGTTCCCGCGCTCGCAGCAGTTCCTCCAGCGCATGTTCACCGGTGTCCCCGAGGACGATCTGCGCAAGATCACCTCGGGCAACGCCGCCAAAATGTTCGGCTTCGAGCTGAACTGACGCCAGGCGTCATTGCGTAGAGGATTGCGGCGAAGCAATCTCGACGATAAGTCCTCGGGCCGGCCGACGGCCGGTCCAGGGGCTCGCAACGACCGACGGATCGAGCATGGAAGAGGGCTTCGTCGCGGTCGCCCGGGTGAGCGAGCTCGCACCCGGCGAGATGAAGTTTGCCGCGGTCGAGCGCGAACGCATCGTGCTCGCCAATGTCGAGGGCACCTTTTACGCGCTGCGCGATGTGTGCGGCCACCGCAGCGCGCCCTTGTCGCGGGGCAAGCTCGATGGCTGCGTGATCGAATGCCCGCTGCATTTCGCCCAATTCGACATCCGCACCGGCAAGCTCGTCGACGGCCCGGTTTCCGCCGACGTGGCGGTCTATGAGGTGCGGGTCGAAGGCGATACCGTCTACGCCCGGCGCTAAGCGGGCGTCAGCGGATCGGCGCCGTGCCGCAGCGATTGTCGAGGCGGCCGCCATCGGCGATCGCCATGACCACCAGGATCTCGGCCGGGCGCGGCGCGTCGGCGAGCGACACCGTGATCGTATCGAAGTGCTCGAACGACCACGAATCGTCCTTGTGGCCGAGCGGCACGTCGAGGATGGCGCCAGCCGCCGCGACCTTGACGTTCGAGGAGATGACCGCCTCGCCACCGCCGACCGCGGCGCGCATCGGACGTCCCAGCATCGGGTGGACGCAGGCGCCGCCATGCTCCATCTCGCCGTCGACGCCGACCAAGGCGCCCTTGCCATAGGACACCGCCGGCCCGTTGAGCAATTTGACGAGCTCGGGCATCAGCCGTTCGCCGAGTGCCGCACCCGCTTCGAAAAGCTCTCGCAAATCAGCGGCACGCCGGCCGGCAAACGGGTTGCGGATAACCGCCATCCCGACCGCGCGCACGATCGGCCGCGCGGCTGCAGCACCCAGCTCGGAAAAGACGACCTCGCGCAGAGTGACGATCTTGCGGATATCGATCATGGCCGGTCCTTTGCAGTTGCGCCCTGCGGGCGGTGGCGCTTGACGGCTTCGGGGTTGGTCGAGTCCGCGCCCATGTAGATGCCGCGCTCCCATTTACGCTTTAACGGGTCGACCACCTTGAGCGACATGCGGCCGACATGCTGGACCTCGATTTCGACGGTCTCGCCATCCTGCAATGCGCCCAAGCCTTCGTGATTGGTGCCGCAGGCGATCAGGTCGCCGGTGTTTAACGTCATCACCGTCGAGGCGAACTCGATCAGCTCCGGCACCCGGTGCTCCATGTCGTCGGTGTTGTAGTTGTGGCGCAATTGGCCGTCGTTCCAAAAACGGACGACCACGTCATTGGGCTCGGGGATCTCGTCAGCGGTCGCGATGCATGGGCCGATCGGCGCAAAGGTGTCGAACGACTTGCCCAGCCAGCTGCCGGCCTTCCAGGTGCGCCGGCCCTCGCCGCGCGCCGACACGTCGATCAGCCCGGTATAGCCGAAGACAGCGCTCTTCCAATCC
>DATKHX010000617.1:0-2247 GCA_035510075.1 Allostellaceae bacterium | reverse complement strand
CGGCAAGGGAAGGCGGCTGCAGGTCGCGATGCAGGACGCGATGGTGCATTACATGCGGGTGCCGTTTTCGCGCACGCAGCTCAGCGGCAAGGCGCAATTGCGCGGCGGCAGCAGCCGGTCGAGCCCGCTGTTGGCGCCCTCTGCGCTCTACCCGTGCAAGCCCGGCGGGCCCAACGACTACGTCTACGTCTTTACGAGCCGCGCCAATCCCGAGCACTGGACGCGCCTCTTAAAGGTGATCGGCCGCGAGGATCTGATCGGCGACCCGCGCTACGAGACCGGGCCGGCGCGCGGCCAGCGTGTCGACGAGGTCGACGAGCTGATCGCCACCTGGACCCGCCAGCATACCAAGGAAGAGGCGATGAAGATCATTGGCGAGGCCGGCGTGCCGGCGGGTGCGGTGTTCGACACGCTCGAGCTCCTAAACGACCCCTCGCTCGCCGAGCGCGGCATCATGCAGGACGTGGAGCACCCGACGACCGGCCAGTACAAGATGCCGGCCTGGCCGGTGCGCTTCGACGGCGCCCCGGCCAAGGTCAAGCCGTCGCCGCTATTGGGCCAGCACAATGCCGAGGTCTTGGGCCAATGGCTCGGCATCGGCACCGCCGAAATCGAGGCGTTGCGCACCGAAGGCATCGTCTGACGCGGCAAGCCTTCACCCATGCGAGGAGACCCGCGATGAAGCTCTATTACGCGCCCGGCGCCTGTTCGATCGGCATCCATGTGCTGCTCGAGGAGATCGGTAAGCCTTATCAGGCCGAAGCCGTCAATTTCCGGGAAGGCGCCCAATACAAACCGCCGTTTACCGGGGTCAACCCGAAATCGAAGGTGCCGACCCTGGAGCGCGACGACGGCTCGATCCTAACCGAGTTCCCGGTCATCGCCTTTTGGCTTGGGATGCAAAATCCGGAAGCGAACCTGATTCCGAAGGATGGCGAGACGATGATCCGGGCGGCCGAGGCGATGGAATACGTCGTCGGCACGATCCACAGCCAAGGCTTCACGCGCCTCTTCCGCACCGAGCGCTTCGCGCCGTCGGCCTCGGACCACGACGCGGTCAAGGCGCAGGGCCGCGAAGCCATCGACAAGGGCTTCGCCGTCGTCGACAAGGCGCTCGAAGGCAAGAACTACCTCGGCGGCAATGAGTTGTCGATCGCCGACGCGGCGCTGTTCTATGTCGAGTATTGGGGCGCCAAGCGCGTCGGCCTGCAATTGCCGAAAAATGTTGCCGCGCATTTCGCGCGCATGATGGCACGTCCGGCAGTGCAGCGCGCCTTGCAGGCCGAGGGGCTGAACTGAAGAAAAGCGTTGAGGCAGCCCTCACCCACTCAGTCCCTTTGGGCCGGGTCCCCCCTCTCCCGCATTGCGGGAGAAGGTGCTGAGTGCAGCGAAGCGGGTGAGGGCGCCTATCCAAGCTGGATTTCAAGGGAGTAACGCAAGATGGAACACACGATTCCCGTACCGCCGAATTGTCTCGCCGGCATCAAGGTCCTCGACCTGACGCAGTTCGAGGCGGGGACGACCTGCACCGAGGCGCTCGCCTGGATGGGTGCGGATGTCGTCAAGGTGGAGAACCCCGATGGCGGCGAGGCCGGCCGCCGCGGTGTGGCCGATCCCTATTACTTCATGATCTACAACGCCAACAAACGCTCGGTCACGGTCAACCTCAAATCCGAGCGCGGCCTGGCCTTGGTCAAGGAGATGGCTAAGAAGGCCGATGTCTTTACCGAGAATTTCGGCCCCGGTACCATCGAGAAGCTGGGGCTCGGCTATGACGTGGTCAGCGCCTTGAACCCGCGGATCATCTATGCCCAGGTCAAGGGTTTCGGCGCCGGCAGCCCGTACGAAAACGGGCTGTGCTTCGACCCGATCGCGCAGGCCGTCGGCGGCGCGATGAGCATTACCGGCGAACGGGACCGACCGCCGCAAAAACCGGGCCCGACGATCGGCGACACCGGCACCGGCATGCTGCTGGCGTTTAGCATCGTCGCCGCACTCTATCAGCGCAACACGACCGGCAAAGGCCGGCAATTGCAAGCGGCGATGCAGGATTCGGTCATGCATTACAGCCGCGGCATGTTCATTCGTCAGGCGCAGACCAAAAAAGCCGCACAGCGTCAGCCTGGGAGCGGCAACAACATTCCCTCAGGGATTTTTCCGTGCAAACCGGGTGGCCCCAACGATTACGTCTACATGCTAACGAGCCGCGCCAATCCGCAGCATTGGCCGCGGCTCCTAAAGCTGATC
>DATKHX010000616.1:0-3142 GCA_035510075.1 Allostellaceae bacterium | reverse complement strand
TTCAAGCAGTTGATGGAAGAAACCGATTGGGGCTCTTACGGCACCGGCAATTACGAGAAATGCGCCGACTGCATGGTCCACAGCGGCTATGAGGCAACCGCCGTCGTCGATTCGATACGCCATCCGCTGAAAGCGTTGGGATCGGCGATGCTCGGGGTGCGGACCGAAGGCGAGATGGCGCCGGAAATCCCGCTCGACCGCCAGCGCCCGGCCGAATACGTGCTCTCACAGCACGCGGCCGAGGCGATGGCGCGGTTAAGCCGCCGCGACGAGCCCGTGCAGAGCGCGGGCGGGCAAGACTAACGCCGCCAGCGCGGTCCGCGTTTCGCGGGCGAGCCCGCATAGTGCGGCGACCTGCCGCGGCTGGCGCACCACGGAAGCCAGCACCCGGGCGAGGTTTGGCGTTCCGTCCTCGGCGAGTGGGATCAGCGCCGCTGGCGGCAGCTCGCGATGGACCGAATCGGCGATCGTGCGGACGACGACAAACGGGATGCCGGCCGAAGCGGCGATGCGCGCGACGACGTCGCTTTCGAGATCGACGGCCAGCGCGCCGGTTTCTACCCAAGCCCGGCGTTTTTCATCCGTGCTGGCGATGATTCGCAAGGCTCCGAGCACCGGGCCTTCGATCGCGCCAATTCCGGCCGCCAGCGCCGCGACACGCGACCGAAAGGCATCCGCTGCTTGCCAACGGCCGGCGTCCGAGACGACCTCGGTCGAAATCACCACGTCCCCGGCGCGCAACTCCGGCGCCAAGGCGCCGGCGATGCCAAAGCTGACGAGGCAGTTCGCCTGCCGAGCGGCGTTCTCGACGAGGGCTGTGGTGCGATCCCGATCGCCGGCGCCGACCACCGTCGAAAACCCGGCGGCGCGCGCAATCCTCGCCTCGGCTGCAAGCCCCGAGGTGCACAGCATCGTTGCTGGAAATGTCGACATGACGTCTTCCCGCGCATGGGTCGGCGGGGACGCACGCTATTTCACGGGCTACGCGACTACCGGACGAGCGGCCCGCTTCCCTGCCACGCCGATCTTCTATCCGTTTTCGGCACGGCTCGCTACGTCGACAATGTCGCTGTTCAAAGGCCGAACGGCACATGCCGCGAGTTGCCGGTTGTCAGCCGGCGATAGCGGGCGAGGGCCCAAAGCGGGAAATAGGCGCGGTAGCCGTGGTAGCGCAGAAAGAACACGCGCGGAAACCCGACCGCGGTGAACCACGGCTCGTCCCAGCCGCCATCCGGATTTTGGGTTTCGACCAGATAGGCGATGCCGCGGCTGACCGCCGCGTTCTCGACCTCGCCGGCTGCCATCAGGCCGAGCAAGGCCCAGGCGGTCTGCGAGGCTGTGCTGGAGGGCGCCGTGCCATGCGGCGTCCCGGGCCAATAGGATTCCTCGCTCTCCCCCCAGCCGCCATCGAGGTTTTGGCGGGCGCAGAGCCACCCGACGGCGCGGCGCATCTCGGATGCCGCGGGATCGAGGCCCGCGGCGTTGAGGGCCGCGAGCGCCGACCAGGTTCCGTAGATGTAATTCGTCCCCCAGCGGCCAAACCAGCTGCCGTCGGCCTCCTGCTCGCGCCTGAGGTAGGCGAGCGCCGCGGCGGCGCTGACATCGCTCGCTGCATCGCCTAGCTGGGCCAAGAGGCCGAGGCAGCGGGCGCTGACATCGGCTGTCGGAGGGTCGAGCAGGGCGCCGTGATCGGCAAACGGGATGTGGTTCAGATAGTAATGCGTGTTGTCGGCGTCGAAAGAGCCCCAGCCGCCATTGCGGCTTTGCATTCCGACGATCCATTCCGCCGCGCGGCCGACGGCAGGCCGCCAGCGCTCGCGGTCGAAGCGGTCGAGCGCCAGGGCGACGACAGCCGTGTCGTCGACATCGGGGTAACGCGGGTTCTCGTATTGAAAGGCCCAGCCGCCGGGCCGCAAGCCGGGCCGCACCGCCGCCCAGTCCCCGACAACATCCAGCACTTGCTTGCCCGCGAGCCAATCGAGCGCCTGTGCGATCGCCGGGTCGAGCCGCCGATCGCCGGTCTCCATCAGCGCGTGGCAGGCCAATGCCGTGTCCCAGACCGGGGACAGGCAGGGCTGGCAATAGCTGCGCTCGGGCTCGAGGACGAGAAGCTTGCGGATCGCCGATTCGACGGTTCGACAGGCAGGGTGGTTGGGCGAATACCCGAGGCTGTCGAACATCATAAACGAATTCGCCATGGCCGGGAAAATACCGCCGAGACCGTTTTCGCCATTGAGCCTCTCGCTGACGAACGCGACCGCCTTGTCGATCGCCCGGCGCCGCGACCGGGCCGGAAACACCGGCTCCGCCACGCGCAACAAGCGATCGAGCAGCCCAAACGCCGCGGCGAGCGGCGACCGCGTCGGCCCGGTGATCCAGTCGCGCACGGCTTCCGGATCCTCGGCAAACAGCTCGCGGATCGTCACCCGATGGGGATTACGGGCGCGCGGGCGCTGCGCCATCAGCACCAAAAGCGGGACGAGAACCGTACGCGACCAATATGAAACCTTGGTGAGGTGAAATGGCGACCATTGCGGCAGCAGCATGATCTCGACGGGCATGACAGGCACCGCGCGCCATGGCACTTCACCGAAGAGTGCCAGCAGGACACGGGTGAAGACATTGCAGCGCCGCGCCCCGCCACGCGCCAGGATCGCCGCGCGAGCCTGCGCCATATGCGGCGCGTCGGCGCCATCCCCGGCCGCCTTCAGCGCGAAATACGCCTTGACCGAGCAGCTGAGATCGAGCGCGCCCCCGTGAAACAGCGGCCACCCGCCGTCTTCGCCTTGGCCGGCGCGCAAAAACGCAGCGATGCGCGCCTGAGGCTCGGGTTCGATGCGGTCGAGATAGTGCTGGAGCAGGATGTATTCGGCCGGGATCGTCGCGTCGGCCTCGAGCTCGAAGAGCCAATGCCCGTCGGCGCGCTGCACGGCCAGCAGCGATTCGGTGGCCAGGCCGATCGCCCCGTCGAGCGAGCCGGCGCGTCCGGTTTCGTGCGATGTCGGCCCGCGCCCTGCCACGATGGGTCTTGCGCCGCCGTCGTTCATCGGAAATTGGGCTGACGTTCTGCCAGGTTTTTCGAGTCGGTTGCGGCGGGAAATTTTCTGCTGCGTCTGTTCATCGAAAGCCGTCTGTCACACCC
>DATKHX010000615.1:0-5952 GCA_035510075.1 Allostellaceae bacterium | reverse complement strand
TGCGCCAAGGTTGGATTTAGTCTCTGCGCACCCTTCTTACCATACCGGCCCACGGGTCCGGCCAGAGGCCGGCCCGAGGATGAACTCCGGCCGGCACCTACGGTTGAAGTGGGTCCCGACCTTCGTCGGGATGACGAGGGGTGATATGCGAACGTCTGGGTAAGGACAGCCGCATCGGTCCCTCGCTTCCGCCGCTTCGGGCCGGCTTCCCTCGCGCGGTAGAGGCTCCCCCAGTCTATGATTTACGTCGCGGCGAGGATCGCGGCGCGCAGGATCTCGGGGATATGGTCGATGGTTGCTTCGGGCGTCATCAAGGGCGGGGCGAGGCAGATCGTGTCGCCGATCACCGGATCGGCACTGCCGGCGCGGATGCGCGGCAGGAGGCCGCGCGCCATCGCCTCGCGGGTGATCCGCGCGCCGAGACCCAGCGCCGGCGCCTTGGTGCCGCGGTCGGCGACGAGCTCGACCCCGCACATCATACCGAGCCCGCGCACATCGCCCACCGCCGGCAGGTCGCGCAGGCTTTCGAGCCCCGCCAACAGGCGCTTGCCGACGACCGCGGCGCGCTCGACCAGCCCCTCCTCCTCGATGATCTCGACATTGCGCAGACCGACCGCACAGCACACCGGGTGGCCCGAATAGGTCGCCGCGTGCATGAATTTGCGGTCGGCGGGGGCGCTCTCGATCGCCTCGTGCACCTGCTTTGAGGCGATCACACCACCCAGCGGCAGGTAGCCGCTCGTCACCCCCTTGGCGAACGAGACGAGATCGGGCTCGACGCCCCAATGGCCGAGCGCGAACCAGCGGCCGGTGCGGCCAAAGCCGGTGATGACCTCGTCGGCGATCAGCAGCACGTCGTGGCGGTCGCAGATCTCGCGCAATTTGGGGAAATAGGAGGGCGGCGGCACGATCACACCCCCCGCACCCATGACCGGCTCGGCGATGATTGCGGCGACCGTGTCCGCCCCCTCGGCGAGGATCGCCTTTTCGACCGCCTCGGCGGCACCCAGCCCCGGCTCGTCGTTGCCGGCCCAGCGATAGGCATAGGGTGGCGCCACCTGGATGAAGCCCGGGACCATGGGACCGAACATTTTTTGGTACGCCGCCATGCCGGTGGCGCTCATCGCCGCCATCGTCACCCCGTGATACGCATGAATGCGCGAGATGATCTTGGTCTTGTTGGGCTGGTCTTTGACTTTCCAGTAATAACGCGCGAATTTGAACGCGGATTCGTTCGACTCGGCGCCGGCGGTGGTGAAATAGACGGCGGCCGAATTGGAATAGGCGTGGCGGACGATCTTTTCGCTGAGCCGCACCGCCGGCTCGTTGGTGGCGCCGATATAGGCCGAGGCAAAGGCGATGCGGCGCATCTGTGCCGCGGCGGCATCGGCGAGCTCGCCCCGGCCGTGGCCGATATTGACGTTCCACAGCCCCGACAGGCTGTCGATGTACTCGCGGCCGTCGGCGTCGTACAGCATCGCACCCCTGCCCTCGGTGACGACCAGCGGCTCTTTGTGGTCGTCGGGATGATGCAGCGGGTGGACCAGATAGCGCCGATCGGTCTCGATCAGCTGCGCGGTGCCGTCCATGTCTTTCTCCTACTACGCCGCCCCTTGAGCCCAGCCTAACCGCGCGGACGGGCAAACGACAACCGCGCCGTTGCCGCGCTCGCAGATCGCCATCGCCGCGCAGCCGGACGCAACACTGGGCAGGAGCCGGCCGCAGCCGGTACGGTGATTTCCGCTTGCTTAATCGCACGCGCGGGGCAAGCATGCGCCCGCCTTTCAAACCGCTGTTCACGCCGCCGCTCGGTCCAACCGGGGGCCAAAAAACCATCGGAGGAAACGTGACCCGACCCCGCGCTGCCGATGACTTTACGACGATCAATGCACGCCTTGCGGAATTGCGCCGCGAGCGTGAATTAGCCGCGAAACAGGATACCCGCGGCGATGACGCTTCCGGTCTAGACGCCCCGAGGATGCCGAAGGGCTCCGAGGGTCGGTACCGGCCCGACAAGGGCGACCTGCCTGGTTTGGGGGTTGGCCGCCGCTACTTGCCGGCACGACAGCGCTAACGCCGTGCCTGCGCGGCCGCGGGCTCAGCGGTTGGGCAGATCGAGCGGGTAAATCGGGCGGCGCACCTTCTTGAACCGCAGCTGGCCGTAATCCGAGGTGCATACGCCGACCCCGGCGCAGTCGACCACGGCGGTCGCGACCTTGCCGAGGCCGGCGCGCCAGTGGATGCGGCTCTTCAACATCACATAGCGCTTTTGCATCGGGTCGATGCCGAGCGCCAACAGGCAGTTCAGATCTGACGGCTCGACATGGCGCGAGATCAGCACGATCTCGACCGCCCCGGTGTCGAGCACGACCGCTGGCCCCATGTCCATCTGCAGCCCGCGCGCCATCGGCCCGCGGTTCCGGTAATGCCCGTTCGAGATCGTCTTGACGGTGCCGGTCACGCTCAGCGCCGGGCTTTCGACCGGGATCGACGGCATTGCGATCTTGCCGCCGATCGACAACGTCACCTCGGCGCCGATGCCGGCGGCGATCGCCTGCTGCACCGCTTGCGGATCATGGATGGCGAAGGCGGCGACGTCCTCTAGGCCCTGGCGCATGATCTCGGCCAAGACCGCGGTCGTGTCCATCGTCCCGCCCGAGGCGCAATTGTCGTAATGGTCGAGCAAGACGACCGGACCTTCCCCCGAAGGGGGCGCCGGCATCGCCCGGGCGCGCGCGACCGACTCTCGCAACGGCTCGATCCGATAGACAAAGGCTTCGCGCTCGACCCAGGCGCGATCCAGCAATTCGTCGCGCAAGCGCTCGGCCAGTTCGCGGTCGCCGTCGGTCACGACGACGGCGCTGAGCCCGGCATTCGAGATGTCGGCATGGGGAAAGCCGGTGAAGAGGCTCGCCGCCAAAGCACCCTCCTCGGCCATCGCGGCGCAGCGATGCTGCAATTCCTTGTTCGGACGGTCGTCGGTGCCTTGGCGCATGACATGCGGCAGCATCGGCACATTGCCCCAGGCCATGACCGGGCGCACTTCGCCGCGGATCGTGCGCAGCAGGATTTCTCCGGCGAGCCGCGCCGTCTCGTAGGTGTCGACATGCGGGTAGTTGCGATAGCCGGCAACCACGGTGGCGTTGGCGACGATCTCGTCATAAAGGTTGGCGTGCATGTCGAGCGCGACCGCGATCGGCATGTCGGGAACGATTGCGCGCAGCCGCTTCAGGAACTGCCCCTCGCCGTCATCGAGGCTCTGCGTCACCATCGCACCATGCAGATCGAGCATGATGCCGTCATACCCGCCCTTGGCGGCGGCGTTGCAGATGCAGTCGGTGATCTCGCGGTAGGCGGCGTCCTCGACCGGGCTGCTCGGCGGCGCGCTCGCCGCGATCGGCAGCACGATCTCGGCCCGTTCGCGGGCGGCGAGGTCGAGATAGGCGCCGAGCCCGGTCCCGGTGCCGCGATAGGCCCGGATCGCCGCCTCGCCATAAAGCGGCCCCGGCCCATTCCCAAACCGTGCGAGCGGGGTTGGCACCGGCGAAAAGGTGTTGGTCTCGTGCTTCATCATCGCGATCAACAGACGCATATCCGAACCTCCATGGTTTGGCAGTTTATGTCGCTTCTGGACGCAGACCGCAATTATGGCTATATCGATAGCCATAAACCGCGGAGATCTTGCCGTGACCGCCTACAGCGTCGCCGACGCCAAGAACCGTCTTCCGAAGCTGATCGACCGGGCGCTTCAGGGCGAGGAGGTGATCATCACCCGCCATGGCAAGCCGGTCGCCGAGCTGAAGTCTTTGAAACAGCCGCCCGCGCCCTCCAAGGGGATATACGAGTGGCTGCGGTCACGCCGAGATGCGCGTCCCAGTGTTGACCTGACTTCGGTGGAGATTCTGGACCTGCTCTACGAGCCGGAGGATTGTTGACCTGTTATCTCGATTCCAGCGTCGTCCTCCCGACCTTGGTCAAGGAGCCCGCGAGCGCCGCGGTTGACGCCTTCATGTCAACGGTCGCCCAGGAAATGCTGGTCAGCGACTTCGCGGCTGCTGAGGTTGCCTCGGCGTTGTCGCGGCTGGTTCGGATGGGCCGCCTCCAAGCAAGCGACGGGGCGGCGTGCTTGACGGATTTCGACGTATGGCGAGCAGCGATGACCACCGCGCCGGAAATCAATGCCGCCGATGTTCGCCTGGCCGGCGCGTATGTCCGGCGGTTTGATCTCGGGCTGCGTGCGCCCGACGCGCTGCACGTCGCAATCGCCCGGCGCCTTGACGTCGCACTGGTGACGCTGGACCGGAGAATGGCGGCAGCGGCAGGTGAATTGGGGGTCACGGTCGAAACACTCGCATCGAGCTGATCGGAGCGGACGAAATGGCGGATAGACCGAACGCTGTCGAAGATCATTACACGAGCGGCGATCTCGGCGCGGCGATCCTCGCGGCATTGCAGGGCATGGGGAAGGATGTCGACCATCTGACGCCGGACGATCTGGCGCCCGTCGACGAGTTCCATGGCGGCCAGCGGCCGGCGACGATCCGGCTCGCCGAGCTGCTCGGCCTCTCCGGGAGCGAGCATGTGCTGGATGTCGGCTCCGGTCTCGGCGGGCCGTCGCGGTTTCTTGCGTCTCGCTATGGCGTCCGGGTCAGCGGCGTCGATCTGACCGCCGAATTCGTCCGCGTCGCCGAGATGCTGACCCGCCGCACCGGGCTCGAAGGCCTGGTCGACTATCGCCAGGGCGACGCGCTCGACCTGCCCTTCGCCGGCGAAAGCTTTGATGTCGTCTGGTCGCAGAACGCGGCAATGAACATCGCCGACCGCGATAGTCTCTATCGCGAGATGCGGCGGGTGCTCAAGCCCGGCGGCAAGCTCGCGTTGCAGGAGGTCGCGGCCGGGCCGGGCGGCGCGCCGCATTTCCCGGTTCAGTGGGCGCGCGAGCCCGCCATCAGCTTCCTGTTCTCCGCCGAGGAGACGCGGGCGAAGCTCGAGGCTGCCGGTTTCCGTGTCCTGACCTGGCAGGACACGACCCCGGAGGCACTGGAGTCGGCGTCGCGCCGCACGCGCAATGCCGAGGGCGCGCCGCCGCCGCTCGGCACCCACCTGATCCTCGGGCGCGATTGGCGCGCGATGTTCCGCAACTCCGCGCGCAACCTCGAAGAGCGCCGCACCGAACTCTTCAACGCCATCCTCGAACGCGTCGGTTAGGCCCGGCCCGGACCACCTGATGTCGCAAAAGCAAGTCGACAGGTGCGACATGAAAGAAATCGACGAAGACTTTTATTTGATGGCGAACCTGTTTCCGGCTGACACCGGGCTGCCGATGGTGGTGTGGGTTTCGGAGCGCGGCCATGCGCGCCATGATGTCCGCATCAAGGTCAACCAGGCGCACGGTACGCGGATGTTGCCGGGGAACCTCGCGACGGTCGCGGTGCGCCCGACGCCCCGGCTCACAGCGGGGCAATTGTCGGCGGCCGACCTGCAAATGGTCAGCGAGTGGATTCAGCTCAACGAGGCGGCGCTGGTCGCGTATTGGGGATATCAGATCAGCACCGCCGGATTAATGCAGCGATTGCAACGGCTGCCCTGACCGGTCGATCGGCGCTGGCACCGGGAATTTGACCCGAACCCGCGCCATCGTCGCTTCGCCCGTCCTGCCCCACAGATAGACGGGGAGCATCGCGTCGGAGGAGTGGTGGCGGATCGCATCACCCTACTCGCTGCGTCGATAGCGGCTATTTCGAGCGGCGGCAAAAGGCCGGGCTCAACCCTGAGGCGTCGTTGCTCTTCGTAAGATCGACCGGTTCTACCCGAGGCCGTGTGAAAACACCTAATCTGGTATTCTCCCTGGGGGTTCGGGGGGACCGGATGAAGCGTTTTGTTGAGGGCCAAGACCGGCGTCAGCTCATCTTGCTGCCGGATTGCTTGGATGACTACGTCGGGGAAGATAAC
>DATKHX010000614.1:0-7087 GCA_035510075.1 Allostellaceae bacterium | reverse complement strand
TTTCATACCGTCACCGACAAATACCCGAGCGCGCTGATCGCGGCGGCCGGGTGCCTGCCGCTGCTGATCCCGGCGATCGGGTCGAAGGTCGACATGTGCGGCGTGCTCGATGCGCTCGACGGTTTGCTGCTGACCGGCAGCCCGTCCAATGTTCATCCGAGCGAGTACGGCTGCGAGCCGCTCGATGCCGAGATCATGCACGATTTGGCGCGCGACGCGACTACCCTGCCGCTGATCCGCGAGGCGGTGCGGCGCAACCTGCCGGTGCTCGCGATCTGTCGCGGGATCCAAGAGCTGAACGTGGCGCTGGGCGGGACCTTGCATCAACGCCTGCAGGACATGCCGGATCGGATCAGCCATCGTCCGCGCAAAGGCTCGCCGGAGGGCCCCTATGGGCCGGCACACAGCGTCGCGCTGACCCCCGGCGGCCTGCTCGCCGCACTCGCCGGCAGCGACGAGATCATGGTCAATTCACTGCACTCCCAGGGGATCGACCGGCCGGCCGCGGGGCTTCGCGTCGAGGCGGTGGCACCCGACGGCCAGATCGAGGGCGTCAGCCTGCCGCAGGCGCGTTTTGTCGTTGGCGTTCAATGGCATCCCGAGTACAAGGTGCTGGAGAATCCGATCTCCGCCGCGCTCTTTTCCGCCTTTGGCCGCGCCTGCCGCGCGGTCGCCGCGGGAACAACGCCGGTGGTACGCGCGGCCTGAGCGAGTCTCGATTCGTTCCCCCTCCGCGCATGCTATTTTTTTCTTTCCGGCATGCAAGAATCGGGGGATTGCTTTGCCCGATTCGCACCCCATTTCAAATTTCCAGAAGCGGGGAGAGCGTAATGCTCTCTCAAAAACGGCCCCGTCTCCCCTGCGGGTCCGATTTCCCCCAAACGCTTCTGACATGCAGGCGCCCGGTCTTCCCCCCCGACCGGGCGCCGATGTGTGTTCGGACCAGCTCAATACGCGGTGGGTGAGCCATGACGTTGCGGCTCGCCACCTGGAACATCAATTCGGTGCGGCTGCGCATCGACAATGTCCGCCGGCTGATCGCAGAGTCGGCTCCAGACGTATTGTGCCTGCAGGAAACGAAGACCCCGGACGCGTTATTTCCGAGCGAAGCGTTCGATCTGCTCGGCTATCGGCATCGGCTGGTCCACGGGATGAAGGGCTACAACGGGGTTGCGATCCTGTCGCGGGTGCCGTTCGCAACGCCCGAAACCCGCAGCTGGTGCGCGCGCGCGGATTGCCGTCATGCCATTGCCGTGCTGCCCGGCGGCATCGAATTGCACAACATCTACGTCCCAGCCGGCGGCGATGTTGCCGACCCGGAAGCCAACCCGAAGTTCGCGCATAAGCTGCAATTTCTCGACGAGGTGACGGCTTGGTTCGACGCCGAGCGCCGCGACGGGCGGCCGATGATCGCGGTCGGCGATCTCAATATTGCGCCACTCGAGGCCGACGTTTGGTCGCATAAGCAGCTGCTGAGCGTGGTCAGCCATACCCCCGTCGAAGTCGAGCGGCTGGGCCGGCTGCAGCGAGCGGGCGGCTTTGTCGACGCGGTCCGTCATTTTGTTCCGTCGCCGGAACGGCTCTATACTTGGTGGAGCTATCGTGCTCGCGATTGGGCCGCCTCCAATCGGGGGCGCCGCCTTGACCACGTCTGGGTGACCCCGGGGCTCGTCGGCGAGCTGTCCCAGGCTCGGGTGTTTCGCGACAGCCGCAGCTGGGAGCGAGCCTCCGACCATGTTGCGGTCATGATCGCAATCGGGAGCTGACGCGGCGGTAAACGTGGTAGCGGCCGGGTATAACGGCTTCCGGGAGCGCCAGCGCGGCGAATTCCGGCAAGGCAATCGCCGGTTCGCTGACCAGGATGCCGCCGAGACGCAGCAGCGGCGCGACCATCGGCGCCAGTTCCAGAGCTAGCGCCCGGCTGGTCTCGACATCGCCGGTTCCGGGATCGAGATGGGCGAGCGCCACTTGGCCTTCGAGCCGTCCGCGCGCCGCAGGCAAGGTCTCGCGCATGTCGCCCAGCAGCAGGAGCTCGGGCGGGGGGATGCAGCCGGGGTGAGCGGCAACGTGGCGCTCGCAGACGAAGATCTCCCGATCGGGGCATAATTCGCGCAGATGGTCGTAGGTGCGGCCGTTGCCGAGCCCGAGCTCGAGCACGGAGCCGTCGAGACCGCGGACCAGCGCTGCCGCCATGTCGAGGCAGGCGCGCTGCGCCTCGAGCCGGCGGATGAAGCTGTCGAGCCGGCTCACCGCGGCATGGTCACGCGGCGATTTCGACCTGCTCGCGCAGCCGCTGGTTCTCCACCACCGCAGCGCGCAGCTGGTTGTTGGTCGCCTCCAGTCGGTGCGCCAATTCCTGCATGATCGAGACCGCCATGTTGGGAAATTCGCGCACCATCCGCATGAACGGCTCCCTGGCAATGCGAAGCGCGATCAAACGACTTTTGGCACGCACCGTAGCAGTGCGCGGCACGTTGCAGAGGATCGCTATCTCGCCAAAGATCTCATTGGCGCCGAAGGTCGCGACGGTGACCGGCCCGGCCGGGGTCGCGACGAAGACCTCGGCCTCGCCCTCGATGATCAGATAGGCAGCGTCGGCCGGGTCGCCCTGCAGCACGATCGGCTTGCCGGGGTCGAACGCGACCCGCTCACTCATGAACGCCAGCAATTTCAATTTCGCCGGCTCGATCTCGGCGAAGAACGGCACGCGCCGCAATAATTCGAATTCCTGTTTCAGGCTCATTATCTCCCTCCTCCCTTTGGTTCTGCCACCCCGCTTTCGCCCTTTCCGTAGCTGCGGGCTACTTTACCAACGAGTCCCGGGTCGCGCGAGTTCGAGCGGCGGCCCTTACCCGGCAAGCGTGCCGCCGCGAAAAACCGGAGCCGCGTCGAAATTATGGCCAATGCAGCGCGCAAACAACCCGCTGTCGGCGAGCTCGTGCTTCTGGCCATCTCGGGGTCTCGCCCGAGCCCAGCCCTTGAGCGCCGAGATCGCCTCTTCGAAGATCAGCGCCCGGCGGCCCTCCGCGGTTGTTGTCTTAGCCGTTGACGCCGATTTGACGCTCGCTCGCTAAGCTCGGCGCGATTGGTGCTCATCGGGTGATCCGCCGCAATAAGATTGTCAACGAATTTGACCGAGAATCCGCTCTGGTGGAACCGGCCGCGGGGGACGCGCAGCAGCCGCAAGGCGGGCGATGGAGCAGCGCAGCACTGGCGGCCCGAGCCGCCCCTTCGAGGCGTCGAGACGGTGATTGCGCGCGGCGATGAACAGGGCGACGGAAATGACGCGCAGGGCAAGAGAGATCGAGCGAGTGAAGCGGAAGCCGGGATGAGGTATGTGCCGGCGGCGGTAATTGCCGGCTCGGTCCGCGGCGCAGAAGCAGGCGTCCGGCCGAAGGGCTCGAGGGCGTTCGGCTCGCTGGTCGAGTGCCAAGGCGCTGCCGTTTTGCGCTCGCTCCCGGCAAATCCGCGTCCAACGCGGCCGCTCGGCTCGCCTCAGCCTCGACGGTTCCCGGCATCCGACCCTCGCCGCGAGCTTCACAAAAAGATCATTCCGCCACCCGACCCCCTATGCAATAGTCGAGCGGCACATACGCGCGAGATTGCCTGAATGGCCAGCCGCCGTGATCAAAAGCGTGTGCTGATCTACAGCCACGACAGCTTCGGCCTCGGTCATTTGCGCCGCTGCCGGGCGATTGCTCATTCGCTTGTCGAGGCGGATCCAGGGCTGTCGATCCTGATCCTGTCGGGATCGCCGATCATTGGCAGCTTCGACTTTCGCTCGCGCGTGGATTTTGTGCGCGTGCCGGGCGTCATCAAGCTGCGCAACGGCGAGTACGTATCGCTCAATCTTCATATCGACATCGAGGAGACATTGGCGATGCGCTCCTCGATAATCCGGCATACTGCCGATATTTTCGACCCCGACATGCTGATCGTGGACAAGGAGCCGCTTGGCCTGCGCGGCGAGGTACGCGACACCTTGCAGCTGATGCGGCGCCGACGGGCAACGGTGATCCTCGGCTTGCGCGACGTGATGGACGATCCCGAAGCGCTCGAAAACGAATGGGAGCGCAAGAACGCGGTCCCGGCATTGTCGGAGTATTACGACGAACTGTGGGTCTATGGGCTGCCGCAGATCTGCGACCCGCTCGCCGGGCTGGCGGTGCCGGCGAGCGTGCGCCGGCGCATGATCTATACCGGCTACTTGCGCCGCACCGCGGCTGATCCGGTGATGACCCCCGATCTTCAGGAGATCATCGAAAAGCCGTTTCTGCTGGTCACCCCCGGCGGCGGCGGCGACGGCGACGCGCTGGTCGATCTGGTATTGGCGGCCTATGAGCATGACCCTGGCATTCCCTTGCCGGCGTTGGTTGTGTTCGGCCCGTTTATGGCCCCGGAGCAGCGGATCGGGTTCGCGGCCCGCGCGTCGCGGCTGCCGAATGTCGATGCGATTACCTTCAACGCCCGGCTCGAAGCACTGATCGCGCGCGCCGCGGCCGTCGTCGCGATGGGCGGCTACAACACCTTTTGCGAGATCCTGTCGTTCGACAAGCCGGCGTTGATCATGCCGCGCACCGCGCCCCGGCTTGAGCAGTTCATCCGCGCCGCGCGCGCGGAGGAGCTCGGCCTCGTCGCGATGCTGCCCGAGGAACGCGGGCGCGACCCGCAGGCGATGGCGGTGGCGTTGCGCCGGCTGACGAGCCAGCCGCCGCCGTCCAACGCGGTCATTCCCGGCCTGCTCGACGGCATGCCCAACGTCAACCGGCTAGCGAAGAAATGGCTCGACAGGGGCCGCGCCGGGCGGGTTCCGGTGCGCGCCCGCCTGAGGGCATGAGATGGACGCGGGCGTGGCGGGCCACGGGCGGATCGCCTTTGTGCTGAAGGGCTATCCGCGGCTTTCCGAAACTTTTATCGCGCAGGAGATCTTGGCGCTCGAGCAACGCGGGGTTGAGATCCTGATCGTTTCGCTGCGCCACCCGACCGATCGCCAGACGCACCCCGCGCATGCGGCGATCCGCGCCGACCGGCTCTACCTGCCTGAATATCTGTATCGGGAGCCGGCCCGGATTTGGCGCGGCTGGCGATCTGCTCGGCGGCAACATGGCTATCGCCGCGCCCGGAGCGCCTGGCTCGCCGATCTGCGCCGCGACCCGACCCCGAACCGTGTGCGCCGGTTTGGTCAGGCGATGGTGCTGGCGGCCGAGCTGCCCGCAGACATCGGGCATCTTCACGCCCATTTTCTGCACACCCCGGCCTCGGTAGCGCGCTATGCCGCGCTGATCTCCGGCCTCGATTGGACGGTGTCGGCGCACGCCAAGGACATCTGGACGACCCCCGACTGGGAAACGCGCGAAAAGCTCGGCGAGGTGCAGTGGGCGGTGACCTGTACTGCCGTTGGTTGCACTCATCTGGCCGCGCTGGCGCCGCGGCCGGAGCGGGTGGCGCTCTGCTATCATGGGCTCGACTTCGAACGCTTCGCGCCGCCGCCGGTGCCGCGGCCGGACCGCAACGGTAGCGATCCCGACCGCCCCGTCGTGCTGCTCTCGGTCGGCCGAGCGGTGCCAAAAAAGGGTTATGACGACCTTCTTGCCGCGCTGGCGCTGCTGCCGCCGGAGCTCACGTGGCGCTTTGTCCATATCGGCGGGGGCGCGCTCGCCGCGGAGTTGCGGCAGCGGGCCGAAACGCTTGGCCTGTCGCAGCGGATCGAGTGGCGCGGCGCGCGCGCGCAGCCCGATGTGCTCTCCGCCTACCGCGAGGCCGACCTGTTCGTGCTCGCCGCCAAGGTCACTGAAGACGGCGACCGCGACGGCCTCCCCAACGTGTTGTTGGAGGCTCAGAGCCAACGCCTCGCCTGCATCGCAACCGACATTTCCGGCATCCCGGAGCTGATAGAGACCGGGACGACCGGGCTGCTGGTCCCGCCCGCGGATCCGCCGGCGCTCGCCCATGCCCTGGCCGAGCTGATCGGCGACCCGGCGCGGCGCGCAGCGCTCGGCGCTGCTGGCGAGCGCCGGGTGCGCGCGCGTTTTTCGATGACGTCAGGGATCGATTTGCTCGCGCAACGCTTCGGGCCGGCGTCAGCCAAGCACGGCGACGAACGCGCCGCCCCGTGCGAGCTGGTCGAGGCGCGTTAGCCGGCAAAGCTTATGCGCATCGCCTTTTACGCACCGCTGAAGCCACCCGATCACCCGGTGCCCTCGGGCGACCGGCGGATGGCGCAGCTGCTGCTCGCGGCCTTGCGGTTTGCCGGGCACGAGCCGGTGCCGGCGTCGGGTTTTCGCAGCTTCGAGGGGCGCGGCGACGGCCAGCGGCAAGCCCGGCTGGCAATTCTCGGCCACCAGCTCGCCGAACGGTATTTGCGCCGCTGCCGCGCCGCGCCGGCGAGAGCGCCGCAGCTGTGGTTCACCTACCACGTCTACCACAAGGCACCCGATTGGCTCGGCCCGCGGGTCGCCATGGCACTCGGCATCCCCTATGTCGTCGCCGAAGCTTCGTTTGCGCCAAAGCAGGCGTGCGGCCCGTGGGCCGCGGGCCATCGCGCCGCCGAACGCGCCATCCGGCATGCCAATGCGGTGATCGGCCTCAACTCCGCCGATCGCGCCGGCGTGCTTCCGTTGCTCGCCGATCCGTCGCTCTGGATCGCGATTGAGCCGTTCCTCGATGCCGGCCTTTATCTGCCGCAAAGGCAGGACGCCCATGGGCCGCCGCGGCTGATCGCGGCGGCGATGATGCGGCCCGGCGACAAGCTCGCCTCGTACCGCATTCTCGGCGATGCCCTCTCGCACCTGCTCGATCTCGACTGGTCCCTGGAGGTGGTCGGCGACGGGGCGGCTCGCCTCGAGGTCGAGGCGGCGTTGGCCCCGCTCGGCGGCCGCGTCATCTGGGCGGGAGCGCTTGGCCCCGCAGCGGTCGCGCGCCACCTGGCGGATGCCGATGTCTGCGTGTGGCCCGCGGTCAACGAGGCTTTCGGCATGGCGCTGCTCGAAGCCCAGGCGAGCGGGCTGCCGGTGGTGGCCGGCGCCAGCGGCGGCGTTGCCGGGGTCGTCGCGCACGAACTCACCGGGCTGCTCGTGGCACCGGGAGA
>DATKHX010000613.1:0-3405 GCA_035510075.1 Allostellaceae bacterium | reverse complement strand
CACATCCAGCGGGTGTTCGAGCTGTGCGAGCGCAACGTCTCGGAAACCGCCCGCCGCCTCAAGATGCACCGCCGCACCCTGCAGCGCATCCTCGGCAAGCACGCCCCCCGCAGCTGAGCCGCATCGCGGCCGCGGGCATCGCCCGCTTCGCTGGCGCCGCCAGCTTCACAATCAGCCGAATTCCCGGTTCGCCGGGAAATATTCGGGAATTTCGCCCCGGCGCCGCGATTTCGCGGCCAAAACAGCTCGTCAATTCAACAACTTGCAAGCGACTTCCCATGGCAACCGTAAACGGGAATTTCGTTCCCCTAATCGGGAATTGTTTTCGCCGAACCGGGAATTAATTAGGCCGAACCGGGAATTGCGCCGCGCCGAAAATCCAGCTCGAGCCCGGCCGCCCTCCTCAATCCCACGACGCCGCCCCTGCGTTCCAAAAACCCGCGGACATCCGGCCTCCTGCTCGAGAACCGGCACTTTCGCAGCCGTGCTCATACGCTACGAATGAGGCAACTTTACCGACGCGGCGATGCATCTCGCGGGCGCACCCATCGCCTCGTTCACGACGCCTCGCGGCGCAATGGCCCTCCTGTCCACGCAAAATACAGATGTCAGTGTTTTTTCCAATTTTAGGAACGTCAGAGCGGCTGGGGTCGGGCGGCGGGCGGGCGCGGGGTCCCGGCGCAGCGCAGCGCCCGACCGGGGACCGTAACGCGGACCGGCTCCGCTGGGCCCGCGTGGCCTCGGCATCGTTTTGGGCACCCCGGCATCGTTCCAGGTAAAGGCGGAGTTGGCGCGCGCCCGCGGCCGGCGGTCGGTTCCGCTGCATTGCGATATCATGCTTGACACGCGGTGAGTAAGCGCTTACTTGCACGCCCGCTATGGCCGCCGTGCGACTAGACAGCGACGAGCGCCGCAAAGCCATCGTTGCGGCGGCACTACCGCTTTTTGCCCGTAAGGGATTTGGCGGCACCACCACGCGCGAGCTCGCCGAAGCCGCGAGCATCTCCGAAGCGCTGCTGTTCAAGCATTTCCCGAGCAAGAAGCATCTCTACGGCGAGATCCTGCATCTCGGCTGCGAAGGCGATCCGGCGCTCGAACGCCTGGCTTCGCTCGAACCCTCGACCCTGACGCTCGTCCGCATGACCCACTACATGGTGCGGTATTTTCTGCAGGCGGGCGAGGCCGATCGAGGCGAACGCGAGTGGCGGCTGCGGCTGGTATTGCACAGTTTTCTCGAAGACGGCGAATACGCGCGCGAGCTGTTCGAGACGATATTCGGGCGTGTCCACCCGTTGTTTGCCGCGTCGATAGCGGCGGCGGCGGCGGCCGGCGATCTGATCCTCGGACCGATTGCTTCGGCCAACGGGTTCTGGTTCGGTCATCACGTCGCGGCGATGATGGCGTTTGTTTTTTTGCCGGCGCGGGCATGCCTGTCGTATCAGGGAACGCTCGCATCGCTTGTCGACGAGACGAGCTGGTTCATCCTGCGCGGCGTTGGCATGACCGATGCCGCGATCGTCAGGTCTTTAGCCGTGGCTGAACAGAGCCGGCTCGAAGTCTCGCCGCCCTGACAGGGGAGATTTTATGGACGGGGACCAGATGGCCAATGTCGGGGCCGAAACATTGAACCCCGAGCCCTCCTTGCGCGGGCGCGGCGAGCGCGGGGGGACCTCGGCGCCGCGGCCGAAACTCGTGCGCTGGTTCGTGATCGTCGGGCTGCTGCTCGCCGTGCTGCTCGGCGGACTCTACCAATTCAATCGCTTTCGCACCCAGGCGATCGCGAATTTTTTTGCCCACAACAAACCGCCGCCGGCGCAGATCAGCGCCGCCGAGGTGGCGGTCCAGACATTGCCGCGCTCGGCCCCGGGCGTCGGCTCGCTCGCCGCCGTCCACCAGGTGACGATCAACCCCGAAGTGGCCGGCCGGGTCACCAACATTTCGTTCCAGCCCGGCGCGATGGTCAAGACCGGCGACCCGCTGGTTCAGCTGAACGATGCGCCTGATCGCGGCGACCTCGCCAGCTACCAAGCGCAGGCGCAACTCGCGCAAATTTCGCTGCAGCGCTCGACATCCTTGCGCAAGAACGACTTTGCCTCGCAAGAGACGGTCGACCAGAACAAGAGCCAGCTCGCCCAGATGGCCGCGATGATCCAAAAGACCCAGGCGATCATCGCGCAAAAGCTGATCCGAGCGCCGTTCTCGGGGCAGCTCGGGGTTCGCCAGATCGACCTCGGTCAATATCTGACCGCGGGCGCGCCGATCGTCACCTTGACCGATCTGTCGACCCTGTACGTCAATTTCACGCTGGCCTCGCATCTGCGGCCGCAGATTTCGGTCGGGCAGCAGGTCAACGTCACCGCTGACGCGTTCCCCGGGCGTGTATTCACCGCCAAGATCACGACGATCGAGCCGCAGGTCAGCGCCGACACCCGGACGATGCAGGTGCAGGCGACGATGAGCAACCCGGACAACGCCTTGTTGCCCGGCATGTTCGTCAGCGCCGCGGTCGTGCTGCCGCCGCGGCCAGACACGATGGTCGTTCCCGAGACCGCGGTCGAATACACGCTCTACGGCGACAGCGTGTATTTGGTCAAGAACGACGGAAAGGACGCCGCCGGGCACCCGGTGCTGCGGGCCGTGCGCACGCCGGTCAAAACCGGGACGCGGTGGGACGGCAAGGTTGCGATCCTCGACGGGCTGAAGCCCGGCGAGCGGGTCGTCGCCGCGGGCCAGGTGAAATTGCAGAGCGGCGTGCAGGTCGCGGTCACTGGTTCGCCGGCGCCCCCACCGCCGGCGCATCCGACGTTGCACTGACCCGCGGGGGCTGGCAGACGCATGTCGTTCACCGACATCTTTATCCGGCGCCCGGTGCTGGCGCTGGTCGTCAGTCTCTTGATCCTGCTGATCGGATTGCGGGCGATGATGGGGTTGCCGATCCGGCAGTACCCCAAGCTGTCGAACACGACGATCACGGTGACGACGGTCTATCCCGGCGCCTCGCCCAACCTGATGCAGGGCTTTATCACGACGCCCTTGGCGCAGGCGATCGCCACTGCCGAGGGGGTCGACTACCTGACCTCGTCGTCGGTCCAGGGCACCAGCACGATCACCGCCTACATCCAGCTCGATTTCGACCCCGACAAAGCGCTGACCGAGGTCATGGCCAAGGTCCAGCAGGTCAGATACCTGATCCCGACCGCGGCCGAGGACCCGGTTATCGTCAAGGCGACGGGCCAGACCACCGCGGTCATGTATATCGGCTTTTCGAGCAACGAGCTGTCGAGTGCGGCGATCTCGGACTATCTGACGCGGGTTGTGCAGCCCTTGCTCGACACCGTGCCGGGCGTCGCCTCGGCCGACATTCTCGGCGGCCAGGTCTTTGCGATGCGGCTGTGGCTCGATCCG
>DATKHX010000612.1:0-5724 GCA_035510075.1 Allostellaceae bacterium | reverse complement strand
GCGGTCGATCCCGCCGACCGAAAAATGCCGCCAGCGGCTGTGATAGGGGACCGCGAGATCGGGATAACGCCGGCGGGTAATCGCGGCAACGCGGCGGGCGGCTTCGCCGAGCCGCTCCAGATCGATCCGGAAGTGCCGGGTCTCGCCCCGCTCGGCGGCGGCAAACACGATCCCGCAGCGCTCGCGCACCGCGGCAGCACTCAACAACGCCGCCGCCTTTGCCGCATCGTCATTCGCCGAGGGCACGGCCCTATTCGCCGAGGGCACGGCCCTTGACGCTATGCAATTCTGCGGCGCCCGGCATGCCCGATGGCGCGAAGTACCCGGCCGCCTTCTTGGCCTCGATCTCGACCGAGGCGTCGAGCGGCACCAGCCGGTCCGGGATCGCGACCTGCTCGACCACCTCGATCCCCTGGGCTTCGAGTGCCGCCCGCTTCATGTTCGACATCGACACCCAGCGGTCGATGCGGCGCACGCCGAGCCAATGCAAAACGTCGGGCATCAATTCCTGAAAGCGCAGATCCTGCGCCCCGGCGACGCATTCGGTGCGGCGGAAATAGGTGTCGGCGCGGTCGCCGCCGGGCTGACGCTTGCGCGCGTTGTAGACGAGGAACTTGGTGACCTCGCCGAGCGCCCGGCCCTCTTTGCGGTTGTAGACGATGATCCCGACGCCGCCCTGCTGCGCGGTCGCGACGCACACCTCGATACCGTGCACCAGATAAGGGCGGCAGGTGCAGATGTCCGAGCTGAACACATCCGACCCGTTGCACTCGTCGTGGACGCGGCAGGCGATGACGGTGCCCGCCGCCGCCACCCGCTCGGCCTCGCCAAACAGATAGACCGTCGTCCCGCCGACCGGCGGCAGCAGCACTTCGAGATCGGGCCGGGTGACGAGCTCCGGGAACATGCCCCCGGTTTCCTCGAACAGGCTGCGGCGTAGCTCGGTCTCGGCGACGCCAAAGCGGGCGGCGAGACCGGGCAGATGCCATACCGGATCGATCGCCGCCTTGGTCACGCGGATCTCGCCATTGCCGAGCAATACCTGGCCGTCGGGCGTCAACCCGCCGGCGGCGATCAGCTCGCGGATTTCCGGCATCGCGATGCGCGCGGTGGTGATCGCGATTGTCGGACGCACGTCGAGGCCCCCGGCGATCGTCTCGGCAAAGATTTCACCGACGAGGTGGCCCCAGGGGTCGAGCGAGACGATCCGGGCGGGGTCACCCCATTGCGGGCGGGGTGCGATCAGCGCCGCCGGGGCGGTGTCGGTCAAATCGGGGCGGTGATCGCGCGCCAGCGCCTTGGTTGCAACCGCGAGCGCGCGATAGATGCCGTAGGCGCCGGAATGCGAGCCGATGGCGTTGCGCCGGCCAGGCTCGGCGGGGCTCGCGACGACCGGCCCGCGCTCTGCCGGATCCGCGGCGCCCCAATGCAACGGGACGCGGCCTTGGCCGGCACCCCCCGGATGCGAGGTCAGCCGGATGTGGCGGGGTATCGGGTGTTCCATGTTCTTTTCTGACGCTCTTCGCGGCGAAAGCCGACAACACGCAACTTAGTGTGCGGCAATCGCTGCCGCAACTCGACGAGTTTCGGACAGCGTCCGCGCGGTACACCGTCCCGCGGTAGAAGATCAGGGTCGATGCGAACCTTTCTTGTCGGCGCGATGTTTCCTCAGAGCACGATCCATTTGCCAATTTGAGGAGCCATTCGCATGAGACGCACCCTGATTTTCGCAGTTCCATTGCTTGCCGCCGGCCTGGCTGGCGCACCGGCGTATGCCGCCGGTTGCCTGAAGGGCGCCGCGGTCGGAGGCGTCGCCGGCCATTTTGTCGGCCATCACGGTTTGCTCGGCGCCGGCGCCGGCTGCGTCATCGGCCACCACGAGGCCACCAAGCATGCGCGCGAGCGCGCCCGCCAAGACCAGATGGGCGCGAGCGGTTACGACCATGGCAATTACGACCGCAACGGGTCGAGCTACGATCATCGCGGGTCCAATTACGATGGCGGCTCCAATTACGGCCGCTGAGGATTGCATCACGGTGAGTTGAGCGGAGAAACGGGTCGTCGAACACGCGGCATGGTATTAAGCTTGCGCCATCGGACATTGTCCGTAGTGGGCGGCTTGCCATGGATCCGCGCAAGTTTCGAGACCCGTTTTTCACCGCCGGCGGCGAGCGGCGCGCGCATGTGGCGTTAAGAGCCCTGGAGACGCTGTGGTTCAACACCGGCACCTTGTGCAACCTGACCTGCGGCCACTGCTACATCGAATCCTCGCCAAAGAATGACCGGCTGGCCTACCTGACGGCGGAAGAGGTCGCCGAATACCTCGAGGAGATCGCCGTCGGCGGGCTGCCGACAACATTGATCGGCTTTACCGGCGGCGAGCCGTTTATGAACCCGGAGCTGCCGGCGATGCTCGACGATGTGTTGGGCCGCGGCTTCGAAGCGCTGGTGTTGACCAATGCAATGAAGCCGATGGCCAAATGCAAGCCGGCTTTGCGGCAGCTCAACCAGCGATACGGCGATCGCCTGACGATCCGCGTCTCGATCGACCATTACGGCCCTGCGGTCCACGAGGAGGAGCGCGGCCGGCGCAGTTGGAAGCCGACGATCGACGGGCTTTCTTGGCTCGCGCGCAACGGGTTCTCGCTGCACGTCGCCAGTCGCCGCCTGTCGGGTGAACCGGAGAGCGAAATCCGCGCTGGCTTCGCCCGGCTGTTCGGCGAGCTCGGGGTTCCGATCGACGCCGCCGACCCGGTGCGGCTGGTGGTTTTCCCGGAAATGGACGCGGCCGCGGAGGTGCCCGAAATCACCGAAACGTGCTGGGGCATCCTCGGCAAGTCGCCGCAGAGTGTGATGTGCGCGTCGGCCCGCATGGTCGTCAAACGCAAAGGGGCGGCGCGGCCGGCGGTCCTCGCCTGCACCTTGCTGCCCTACGACGAGCGCTTCGAGCTCGGCCCGACGCTCGCCGCGGCAAGCGGTGCGGTGCCGCTCAACCATCCGCATTGCGCCAAATTCTGCGTGCTCGGCGGCGGCGCCTGCAGCCGCAGCTGAAACCCGCGATGAAGCCGGCGGCAATTACCTGCGATACCGGCGCGGTCGCCGGATGGCTTGTCGATGGCGCCCGCTCGGCCTCGCAGCCGCCTCAGATCATGACACAATTATGCGAGCGGCTGATGGCGGCGGGCATCCCGTTGTGGCGGACCGCGCTGTTCGTGCGCACCCTGCACCCGCAGGTGATGGGCCGCCGCCTGCTGTGGCAGGTTGATACCGGTGTCCGCGTCAGCGAAGCCGGTTTCGAGCGGCTCGCCGAAGCCGATTATCTGACGAGCCCGGTGGTGCATGTCTACAGCACCGGCACGCCGCTGCGGCGGCATTTGGCGGCGGCCGATTGCCCGAATGACTTTCCGATCCTCGACGAGTTTCGCGCCGAAGGCGTTACCGACTACCTGGCCTCGCCGCTCATTTTCACCAACGGTGAAATCCACGTCGCGACCTGGACGACGCGCCAGCCCGGGGGCTTTACCGAGGCGCAGCTCGCCGGGATCGAGACGGTCGTGGCACCGCTCGCCCGGCTCACCGAGGTCTACGCGCTGCGCCGCACCGCGAGCAATCTGCTCGACGCCTATGTCGGCCGTCAGGCGGGCGAGCGCATTCTCGCCGGCCATATCCGGCGCGGCGACACCGAGGCGATCGGGGCGGTGATCTGGCTGTCGGACATGCGAGGCTTTACCGCTCTCGCCGATGCGCTGCCGCCGCCGATGTTGATCGCGCTCCTCAACAATTACTTCGACTGCCAGGTGGCGGCGATCGCGGGGCATGGCGGCGAGGTCCTCAAATTCATGGGGGATGGGTTGCTGGCGATTTTCCCGGTCGGCGGCAGCGCCGAGGAGGTGCGGGCCGCGTGCGAGGCCGCGTTGGCGGCAGCGCGCGTGGCTCGGGCGAGGATCGCCGCTTCGGACGCCTTCGCAGCCGCACTCGGCGGCGGCGACCAGCCCCGCTTCGGGCTGGCCTTGCATGTCGGCGAGGTGCTGTTTGGCAATATCGGCGGCGGCAACCGGCTCGATTTCACCTGCATCGGCCCGGCTGTGAACCTGGCGGCGCGCATCGAGGGACTGACCGGCAGGACCGGGCACCCGATCCTCGCCTCCGACGAATTCGCCAGGCATTGCGGGCACGAGCTGGCGCCGGCCGGAGAGTTTTCGCTGCGCGGCTTCGGCGCTGCCCAGGCGGTCTTCCGCCTCGTCGACCGCACCGGCCTGACGCGTATGAAAGCAAGCAAGGGACCTGAACGGAAGCCAGCCTCTGCGGAATGTTGACTTAGTCAACTAAATCGTTGACGATCCCGCTTTTCGATTTGCATCGGACGACGGATTATGTCGGACGCGGCTTTCGATCGGCGCGTTGTCGGGTTGCGCCGGTTCAACCGGTTCTACACGCAAAAGATCGGCGTGCTCGAAGAAGGGCTGCTGAACAGCCCGTTTTCGCTGGCCGAGGCGCGGGTGCTCTACGAGATCGCCTCTGCCGAGCACCCGACCGCGGCGCAGCTCGGCAAGCAATTGGGCCTGGATCGCGGCTATCTGAGCCGGATCTTGCGCGGGTTCGAGCGGCGCGAATTGATCCGCCGCACACCGTCCGCCGCCGACCGGCGGCTCGGTCTGCTCGCGCTGACCGAGCAAGGGCGCGCCGCGTTCGCCGAACTCGACGCCCGCTCGCGGACGGAAATCGGCACGCTGCTGCGCTCGTTGCCGGAAGCAGCGCAAACCCGCCTCGTCGCTGCCGCGGGGATGATCGAGCGGGTGCTCGGCGCGCGAGCCGATGACCGTGCCGGTTATCTGCTGCGCCCGCATCGGGTGGGCGACATGGGCTGGATCACCTCGCGCCACGGCCTGCTCTACGCGCAGGAATTCGGCTGGGACATGCAGTTCGAGGCGCTTGTCGCCGAGATCGCGGCAAAATTCCTGCGCGACTTCAATCCGCGCCGCGAATGCTGCTGGATTGCCGAGAGAAACGGCGAGAATATCGGCTCGGCGATGCTGGTCGAGGACACACCGACAATCGCGAAATTGCGCCTGCTGCTGGTCGAGCCTGAGGCGCGCGGCCTCGGCATCGGCTCCCGGCTGGTCCAGGAAGGCCTGCGCCTTGCCCGCGCCGCCCATTACGAAAAGGTGAGATTGTGGACCAACAGCGTGCTCGTCGCAGCGCGGCGGCTCTATGAAAGCGCCGGGTTTTACATGATCGACGCGCAGCCGCACCACAGCTTCGGCCAGGATCTGGTCGGCGAGACCTGGGAGCTGATGTTGTAATTCGAAACCCCAGGCCTAAAGCGCCCGGCGAGAAATGAATTCCGTCAGATCAGTCGGTTGCCGACGGTCATCGTCGTTGCCGCGAAAGCGCAAAGCTGTCCAGGGAACTTCAGCGTCAAGCAAACCCTGTTTTCGCTCATTGCCGGACCTGGCATGAACAGGGGGCGGCGCGGGGCCGGGTCAGGCGCTAAAGCGGCAGAGCGGCGGTCTGGTGGATCACTTCGGTCGAGCCCTCCCAGATCATCCGCAGCGCGACGGCGGTGATGATGCCGAGCCCGACCCAGGAGATCCAGAAATGGCGCTCGAGCAAGCGGGCGACATAATTCGAGGCGACGCCCATCAGCGCCACCGACAAGATGAGGCCAAAGGCCAACACCCAAAAATGGTTGCGCGCGGTCCCCGCCACCGCCAGCACGTTGTC
>DATKHX010000611.1:0-2431 GCA_035510075.1 Allostellaceae bacterium | reverse complement strand
CTCGCCGAGACGCGCGGTTGTCCGCCGACGGCCCGCATCGTCAATGGCACGCAGCAGGAGGTCCAAATCGTCGCGGCGACAGCGATGATTTGTTATGTTGACCCGGATCGCGAGCTTTCCCCGCACCCGCGTCGTCGACGGGGCGGCAATTCCCGATTCTTGAACGTCCTCGACAATATCTTCGTTCAGCCTGTCGAGCTCCGGCCCGTCGAGGCCCTTCGCTCGAAATCGGAAGCACACGATGTTCAAGCTCACTGGCGCGAGCAGTTCAAAATGGTCCTCGTGTGCGATTGCTTCCGCCAGATAATTTGCCTGGCCGCAGTTCTGGGCGATGAGGCGGCCGAAACGCCGGACGCCATGCTCTTTGATGGCGAACCAGATCTTGAGGGCGCGAAAGCTGCGCGACAGTTCCGGCCCAAACTCGCAGGGCCAATCTTGCCCGCCGGCCAGACCTCGCGGCAGCCGGTTGAGATAGGCGGGACGCGTCGAAAAGCTCGCCTTGTGCAGATCGCCGCGGCGAACGAGGACGCAGCCGGCGTCGTAGGGTACGTGCATCCATTTGTGAAAATCGAAGGCGATCGAGTCGGCCCGCTCGATACCCTTCAGCAGCGGTTTTAGTTCATCGCTCAACACTGCCAATGCGCCAAAAGCACCGTCGACATGGAACCAAATCTTTTCGGCCGCACAAATATTGGCTAATTGGTCGAGATTATCGACCGCCCCGGTATTTACCGTGCCCGCCGTGCCGACGACGCAGAACGGCTGACAGCCGTTCTTGCGGTCGTCGGCGATACGATCCCGCAGCAATTCCAGATCGATGCGGAACGTGTCGTCAACCGGGACTTTGCGCAAATTGGCAGCGCCGAGGCCCAGCATCTCCATCGCTTTGGCGACGCAATCATGCACCTCGGCGGAAGCATAGGCGGTCATGCGGCCGCGACCATCCTGGATGCCATTCGCCCGCGCAGAGGCTACGTCCGGAGCATTGCGCGCGACGGCGATCGCAATCAGATTGGCGATCGATGTGCCGCTGACGACGAGGCCGCTCGCATCATCCGGCAGATCGAACCATTTCTTGCACCAACTCAACACTGCACGCTCGACGTAAATCGCGCCGTGATCCCGGCCGCCGCAATTGGCGTTCATCGCAGCCGCCAGCATTTCCGCCACGATCCCGGTTGCCATGCCGGTTCCGTGCACCCAGCCGAAAAAGCGCGGGTGAGTGTTCCCCGTCGAGTAGGGCAGGATCAGCTCGGTGAATTCCCGGTAAACCTGATCGAGCGGCTGCCCATCGAGCGGGACATCTTGCGACAGCGCCGCCCGGACATGCTCGGGGACCGGACGCCACACCGGTCGATCCCCGGCACTGCGCAGGAAATCGATGGCGTCGTCGAGCGCGGCGTGCGCGCTGGCGCGAAAACCTTCCCAGTCGGCGGGGTCCAACGAATGCTCGGTCATCGGGATTTCACTGGTTCTGCGGCCGAGCAGGTATCGCTAAGGCCGCCGGTCAATTTGTCTGGCATCGGCGCGATTTTATTGCGTATTTCAGACGGGCGAAACCGGCATTTCAGGATGTCGACGTCACCGGGCGGATCCCCGGGGCGCATCGCGCTGTCCGAGATCGGTGAAAAACCGCAGCAGATAGCCGTCGGGATCACCGACCACAAACTGCCGTTGCCCGTTTTCGATTTCGTTTTGTCGATACCAGCGCTCTTCAAGCGAAATCACGATTTGAGATCCCGCGGCTTGGACGCGGCGGTACAGCGCATCGAGATCGCTGACCTCGATCATGAGGTTGATGCCGCGACCATACGGGTGATCGAGAGGAGCTGTTCGAAATCGCCGTCCCGGTCCCGCGGCTTCTTCCAACATCAGGTGAATACCCGCGCGATCGAGATAGGCGAAGCGCTCCTCGGGACGATCGAACAACACGCGAAACCCGATCACTCCGACGTAAAAGGCCAGCGACCGATCGAGGTCCGCCACGTCGAGCTCGGGTACGATCCTCGGCGTCGTGCCCCTTCCCATTCCGGATTACCTCCCCTTCAGGTGCAATGCGCTGGTCGTCGCGCGACGGCAACTCCGTGGTCCAGAACTGCCTCTGGCCTCTGGCCCAAACAGGGCCGCCGGCCTGTTGAGTGGAACGGACCGGCAGCCCGCTCGCTGCCGACAGCATCCCACATCGGGTTCCATCATGGACCCACAATGGCGTCATGTCGGCCCGGCGCCAGATTTCGAGACCGCGCACCCACGGCGTCTTGACAATTGTGGCAAAAGTGCAATAGTCGCACTCTGGAAGAGGCTCTGCCGACACTTCACCGCTTTGGCGCCTCGAGCGTGAGCATGTACGCCGACGATCACCGGCCGCCGCACTCTCATTACGGCTCCGATTTTCAGTTGCTGTTAGGATTTCGGATTCGGCAGTGATCGC
>DATKHX010000610.1:0-2706 GCA_035510075.1 Allostellaceae bacterium | reverse complement strand
CAGCATGCCCGGCGTCAATCCGTCGAGCGCCGCCAGATCGTCGGCGACGCCGAGCTCGAGCCGTCGCTCTTCATATTCGCGATCGCGCCGCTCGAGCGCATTGCGCGCCCGCGCCTGCAGCTCCTCGGCGATATCGACATCAAATCCTTCGATGTCGGCGAGATCCTCCGGCGCCACGTAAGCCACCTCCTCGAGCGAAGCGAAACCCTCGGTGACGAGCAGGTGCGCGATCACCTCGTCGATGTCGAGGGCGTCGATGAACATCTTGCTGCGGCTGCGAAATTCTTCGGTGCGGCGCTCCGATTCCTCGGCCTCGGTCAGGATGTCGATGTCCCAGCCGCTGAGCTGCGACGCCAACCGCACGTTCTGGCCGCGGCGCCCGATCGCCAAGCTCAACTGATCGTCGGGCACGACGACCTCGACCCGGCGCTGCTCCTCGTCCATGACGACTTTGGTGACTTCGGCGGGCGCCAGCGCGTTGACGACAAATGTCGCCGGGTCCGACGCCCACGGCACGATGTCGATCTTCTCGCCCTGTAATTCGCCGACGACGGCCTGGACGCGGCTGCCGCGCATGCCGACGCAGGCGCCGACCGGGTCGATGCCGCTGTCGCGCGAGACGACGGCGATCTTGGCGCGGCTGCCGGGGTCGCGCGCCACCGCCTTGATCTCGATGATGCTGTCGTAGATTTCCGGCACCTCCTGCGCAAACAGCTTGGCCATGAACTGAGGGTGCGTGCGCGACAGAAAGATCTGCGGGCCGCGCGGCTCCTGACGCACGTCGTAGATATAGGCGCGCACCCGTTCGCCCTGGCGAAAGCTCTCGCGCGGCAGCAACTCGTCGCGCCGCGCCATTGCCTCGGCGCGGCCGAGATCGACGACGACATTGCCGAACTCGACCCGCTTGACGAGGCCGTTGACGATCTCGCCGACCCGGTCCTTGAATTCGAGAAACTGGCGCTGGCGCTCGGCGTCGCGCACCTTTTGCACGATCACCTGCTTCGCGGTCTGCGCCGCGATGCGGCCGAAATCGATTGGCGGCAGCGGGTCAGTGATGAAGTCGCCGATCTCGGCTTCCGGATTGAGGCGCTGCGCCTGTGCCAGCGGGATCTGCGTCGCCTCGTTTTCGATCGGATGGGCCACCTCGCGAAAGCGCAGCAGCCGGATCTCGCCGTTGCGCCGGTCGATCTCGGCGCGGATGTCATATTCCTGGCCGTATTTCGAACGGCCGGCCTTCTGGATCGCCTGCTCCATCGCGTCGAGCACCTCATCGCGGTCGATGCCCTTGTCGCGGGCAACCGTGTCGGCGACTTGCAGCAGCTCAGGGCGGGCGTAGGTGACGGTGCTTTCCATGGATGGGCTTTCCGAGCGTTTCCTGGGTGTTGCGTCAATGAGGGCGCGACCGCGAGGCCGCAATCAGCTCGTCGGTGATGACGAGCTTCGCCCGCGCCACCGCGGCGAACGGGAGCCTGGTCTCGCCGTCATCAGTCGCGACCCGGACCTCTCCGTCGGCAATGCCGAGCAGCCGGCCGCGGAACCGCTTGCGGCCCCCGACCGGCGCGCTCAGCTCGATTTTGGCCTGATACCCACTGAAACGCTCGTAATCCTCCGGCCGCACCAGCGGGCGGTCGATGCCGGGCGAGCTTATCTCGAGCGTGTAGGCGCCAGCGATCGGATCGGCGACATCGAGGAGCGCCGAGACGGAATGGCTGATCGCCGCGCAATCGTCGACCGTCATCGGGGCGTCATCGACCCGCTCGGCCATGACCTGCAATGTCGCGCGCCGGCCGCTGGTGACGACGACCCGGACAACGCGATACCCCATCGCCGCCAGCGGCGGCTCGATCATCTGCGCGATGCCGTCGGTATCGACCAAATACTCGACCTCTGCTCCCCGATCCTGCCTTCGCCAATACGAAAAAGTGGGCACTCGGCCCACCTTGCGAGACAGTCCGCAACGCGGACGTATGCGGTTGCTTAACGCAATATAATCGAATGCGGCTCGTTGGCAAGAGCAATGCCACCGCCGCCCGCGGTTGCAGCGAGAGCGATTAGTCAGGGCAAGACGTGGCCCGATTCCGATAGCGACCTCGGAACCGCGACCGGGCCCCGGAGGCGACCTTCGCCGCGAGCGCATGCCGGAACTGCTTGCAACGCTGAGGTATTCGCGCGTTCCCCCCTTTATATCACTCGTGTGGCGAAGCGCCGGGCCGTCATCACCAGCAAAGGGGCGCGGACCGACGAGGCCCGGGCTCCACGCCACCGGAATAGGCAATCGAGGGGCGGTGCGCGTGCGACAGCAGTTTTCGCGAGAAGATCATTCCTGGAGTAGAACGATCGAGCGGCTCGACCGGGTATCGCGGGCAATGAACCCGATGCTGCTGTTTATCGCGGTTTCGCTCGTGGTGTTGAATTTGGCTTGCGTCGTCAATCTAATCGACTGGCGCAATCTGCCGCAAACCCCAGCGGCCGAGGCAACTGCCGCTCCCACGGGTTCCGGCCATACCTCCGGCGCACCGGTTTCCGCGCCTCGCTGATTCTACATTCCCGCTGATTCTAGCTCATTCTACATTTAGAATTAGCGGGCCCGCCTATTCTATAAGCATGGCGCAGAAAGCATGGCGCGGTTCAGACCGACGCCCGGACGTTGGTCAGGAGGCGGGCGGCTCGCCGTGCCCCGGGGTCGCGGCGGCGAGCGAAGCGTCG
>DATKHX010000609.1:0-2342 GCA_035510075.1 Allostellaceae bacterium | reverse complement strand
ACCTTGACGGCGATGCTCGACCTCGCCGAGGCGCTGTGGGCGCAAGGCCGATTGATCGCCGCGCGCAAGCTCGAAGAGCAGGTCGTGGCCGGCCGCCGCCGGTTGCTCGGCCCGGACAATGCCGACACATTGAAGGCCGTCGGCAAGCTCGCCGTGACGATGGCGGCCCAGGGCGAGCTCGCCCCGGCGCGTCAGCTGCAGGAGGACGTGGTCGCCGGCATGCGCGCGCTCGACGGCGAGACCGGCCGCGACACGCTGCGTGCAGTCAACAATCTCGCGGGGACTGTCGCGGCGCAGGGCGATCTCGCCGGCGCGCGCGAAATCCTGCAATCGGTCATCGCGGCGATGATCGACGAATTCGGCGAGCTGCATCCGGATTGCCTCGCCGCGATGGGCAATCTCGCCGGCATCCTGTGGCAGGAGGGTGAGCCGGCCGAGGCTTACGAGCTGCAGCGGCAGGTCGTCGAGCTGTATCGGCGTGTCAATGACGCCGACGATCGCGCGGGCCTCGCCGCGGCCGCGGTGCTCGAAACGATGGAGCGCGATAGCGGTTTCTAGTTAAATGGCGGCACCGCGGTTTCTCCGCGGCGAAAGGCTCGGTCGCCATGACCATTTACACGCTAATGCCGCTCCACGAATCGCTCGGGCTCGCCGTCATCGGCGTCGACCTCGGCGAGCCGATCGACCCCGAGACCGGCGAAGACCTGTCGCGCCTGCTGGCCGAGCATTTGGTGCTGGTTTTTCCGCAGCAGTTGCTGACCCCCGAGCAATATCTGACCGCTGCCGCGGCGTTCGGGCCGCCGATGCGCCAGCATTATTCGCAGCCCCATGTGCCGGGCTATCCCGATATCGGCCTCGTTCGGCATCGCGATGGCCAGCACATGGCCGAAACCTGGCACACCGACCACCCCAACCGCGAATGCCCGCCGGCGGCGACGATGCTGTACGGGGTCGAGATCTCCTCATCAGGCGGTGGCACCAGCATCGCCAATATGCGCGCGGCCTATTGGGGCTTGCCGGAGGGAGAGCGCCGCCATCTCGAAACCTTGCGCACGGTCAACAGCCTCGACACCGGGCGCGCCGAGGACCGCGCCAAATACGGCGAACCGGTCGTCCATCCGATGGTGCGCACCCATCCGGTCAACCGTGAGCGGGCGGTGTACTTTCATCCGACCAAGACGAGGTATATCGAGGGCATGACGCCGCAGGCGAGCCAAAAATATCTCGATGACCTCGTCGCGCGCATGATCCAGCCCGAAATCGTCTATCGCCATGCCTGGCAAAAGGGTGACGTGCTGGTCATCGACGACCGCGCCGCCTTGCACCGCGCCCATGACGATTACGACCACAGCGAAAGCCGGGTGCTGTGGCGCATCATCGTCGAAGGCGACCGCCCGATCTTGGTCTGACTCACTTCTGCCGGCGGCCGGCGCGATCCGGCGGCCCGAGCCGGTCGCGAGAGGTTGCAGCGATGAAGCTCTACGGATTTTTCCGGTCCTCGGCGGCGTTTCGCGTCCGCATCGCCCTCAACCTAAAGGGGCTGGCCTACGAACCTGCTTCGATCCATCTGCGGCGCAACGAACAGGGAACGCCCGCATATCGCGGCGTCAACCCGCAAGGGCTGGTCCCGGCGCTCGAGATCGACGGTCACACCCTGATCCAGTCGCTCGCGATCATCGAATATCTCGACGAGACCCACCCGGACCCGCCGCTCTTGCCGCAAGCCCCGGCGGACCGGGCGCGGGTGCGGGCATTGGCCGACATCGTCGCTTGCGACATCCACCCGATCGACAATCTGCGCGTGCTGCGCTACCTGACGCGCACCTATCAGCGCAGCGAGAGCGACATCGCCAGCTGGTACAATCATTGGATCGACGCCGGCTTTAGCGCCCTCGAGGCATTGCTCGCCGGCGACCCGCGGACCCGCACCTTCTGTCACGGCGACCGGCCCGGCCTCGCCGATGTGGCGCTGGTCCCGCAGGTGGTCAACGCCGAGCGCTACCGGCTCGACATGTCCCCCTATCCGACAATCGCCCGGATTTTCGCCAGCTGCATGCAGCTGGCGCCGTTTCACGCCGCCCATCCCGACAATCAGCCCGACCGCGAGCCCTGAGCGGCTATTGCTTGCGCGCGTCGGCGACCATCGTCTTCAGCGCGTCGAGGTCCACGGCTCCGGGCACCACTTTGTCGCCGATGACAAAGGCCGGGGTGCCGTGGATGTCGAGCGTATCGCCGAGCTTCATGTTGGCCTTGATCGTCTGGGTAATCTCGGGCGAGGCCATGTCGTGCTTGAGCTTGTCGACATCGAGCCCGACCGAGCCCGCTACCTGGTAGACCGTGTC
>DATKHX010000608.1:0-3950 GCA_035510075.1 Allostellaceae bacterium | reverse complement strand
CGGCCGTCGGCCTAGTTTTGCCAATGCAACTGACATTGGCGGACGGTGGCAACGCGATCGCCCCCGCGCTACTGCCCGAGTTGACTGCCCAATGGTGGCAATGGGCATTGTCGATCCCGACGGGTCAAAACCCCCAATTGGGCCCGAACGGCCAATACTGCATGGTCGGCCAGCGTGGCTCCATATGGTTTCTCGGCGGCGTCTTTTCCGGCGGACCGGCGGAACGCGCCTGCTCGGTGCCGGAGGGTGCTACGCTTTTTTTTCCGGTCATCAACGAAATCACCATCAACGCTCCCAACGTGTGCGGTCAGGGACCGGAAAATGATCCGGTCAAGGATCTGCGGCAACAGAGCAAGTCCTTCATCGACGATGTTCCTCTTTCCAGCGTCAAGGTTCAGGTCGACGGCAAGAGAACATCGTTTCGGCGCGTCCAGTCGCAGGTCTTCGAGGTTGCATTGCCGGACGACAACATATTCGACGCTTTCTGCGGGGGTCCGGGGAGCGTGCCGGCGATGATATATTCCCCGGCAGTGGATGATGGGTACTATGTCCTGCTTCCGCCTCTAAAGCCGGGGCCGCAGGTGCACACGATCCACTTTCAGGCAGAACCGCCACCAACTATGCCTCCCACGCCGCCCACCGACGTCACCTACACGATAACGGTGGTGCCGGTGTCGCTTAGGTAAATCGACTCTCCGCAACCGAGCAACCGGGGCGGCGAAGCCTGCGCAGTGGCAGAGCTCGCCGCCGGTGAATTCATAGGAGCGGCCATGAGCAAGATTACCGCCGCCATAGTCGCGGGCGTTTTTGGTCTGCTGCTGACGGTGGCTGGCGTTGCCGCCAGCGAAGACGGAGAGACGCGGCCCGTGGGGGCGTTCACTTGCGACTTCGGGCTATCGTCCGATCCGTCGCTTTTACCCGCAGATAAAATCGCGCCGTCGATCGAGCGCGACCGGATGTATATGGCGGCCCGCCCCGGCCTCCTTCACAAACATATCCCGATCAGTTTCGACAACACCGGCAACGTTTTTTCCGGTGGGCGCTATCTGTTCGACACCGCGCAGCACGCGCGGGAGTATCGCGATTGGGTCTTTAACAGCTACGTGCTCGACGGCGTCCATTTTCTCAAGCGGCCCTACTTCCTCAGCCCCGAATGCCATGCCTGGACGGTGATCGGGGCACATGATTTCGGTGACGCCCACAGTTCGCAGATCGTGCTGCGGACCGAACGCTGGTCGCTGCGCAACGCCCGCCAGCCGGCTATGGCGTTAAAGCAGAAATTCGACGCCATTCTGGAGACGGCGCAGGCGCGTGGCCTGACTGGTGTGTGGCTGCTCTACGACCCCGAGGAGGCGCTCGCCTCGCTCGTCTATTTTGCGGGACGGGTCGGCCCGAGCGATCCTGGTCAGCCGGATTTTGCCAGCCTCGGCGCGCTCGCCGGCACGCCGCCGCTCGGCGAGATATTCGACGGGCAGGGCTGGACGCGCACCTTCGACCGTACGCAATGGGCGCTCACCATCTGGTTTCCCTATGCACTGGGCGATCGTGGCGAGCCCGCTTTGTGGCCGAACACGCCGCCATTCCCCCAGCCTTATGAGGGTGACGGGGTGTGCGAAGTGAGCCGCGGGGAAAGCTCCGCCGACAGCCCTGAATGCGTGCCGACCTGTGGAGACGGCATTGCCCAGGCCGGCGAGACCTCGATGAACTGCCCTGGCGACGTGCGCCTGTTTCCATAGGGACGGAAAGCCGGTCAAGAGCTTCGAACGATCGTCTTCGCGCCGCTACCGCATGGGAAGGATGTTCGTTGGTGACGCGATCTATCGTGGCCGATGTCACCAAGTGACGACCAGTGCCCCGCCTGCGGCCGGAATGCCGCTGTGCGGATTGCAGAATCAAGCCGGAGGAAACGAACCATGAAGAGCAGGAAGCCAAGTCGGCGAAGTATACTTGCAGCGGTTGGGGTCGCTCTATTGACTGCCGGATTAACCACAGGCGTCACCGGTGGTGCGCTAGCAGATGGATCAGGATTTAGCTTTAAAAAACTGGCCACTATTCCGGCGAGAGCGCCGGGGGGCGGCACCTTCATCAACGATTTTGAGCCCTACGCGATCAATGCCGGCGGCAACGCCGCGTTCGTCGCAGATCTGGCCGATGCCAACGGAAACTTCACAGGCGAAGGCGTTTTCGTCAGCCGTTGGGGCCAGCTTTCGGCGATCGCCCTGCCCGGGCAAGCCGCCCCCGGCGGCGGCAAGCTTGATGGCGGTGCGCTCGGCCATACCCCGCTCAACAACGCCGGCCGCGGGGCCTTCGTCTATATCCTAGACCCCGGCGGTGCTTCGCTGGGGCTGAATGCCGGACTTTACCGCTTTTCTCTGTTCGACCAAAAGCCGACTGCGGTGGTGGTGCCCGGCGTCACCCCGGCGCCGGTGCCGGCCGGTGCGAAGTTCGCCGGTGTCTACTTCAACAGCAGCTTGAACAATCGGGACGACCTCGTATTCAACGGGGTCGTGCCGGGGCTGGCCGGGCCGCCGAAGGCTAACGGCTTTGGGGTCGGCGTCTTCAAGGCCGACCGCTGGAACCGCATCGCCAGCGTCGTTGTCCCGGGCGACAAAGCGCCCGGCGGCGGCGTGTTCGACGATGCGATCGAGGGATGGATCAACGATGCTGGCGACACGGCCTTTGACGCGCATGTGAAAGGCGAGGAGTGCATCGATCTCGGCAGCGGCTTCGAACTGGTTTGCGGGTCGAGCGTCTACAAATTGCCGAGGAACGGCAAGGTCCGGTCGATTGCCCACCAAGGCGATCCAGCGCCGGGCCCCGGCGGATTTACCTACCGCCAAGCGTTCGGTCCGGTCATGAACGACACCGGCGACCTGGTCTTCGCCGGCGACCTGACGCCGCCACCGGGCGTGTCGCTGGCGGTCGGGGTGTTCCAGCACTCGAAAGGCAAAACCACGCCGGTCGTGCTCCCCGGCGATCCGTTGCCGGGCGGAGGCAAGTTCGCGACGACGGCCTCGATACCCTACCAATATTACCTGAACAACGCCGGAGACGTCACCTTCGTCGCCGCGCTGGACACTGTCGACGGCGATGGGGTGGCGGATACCGGGCTCTATATGGTCTCGCACGGCAAGACCCGACTCGTAGCGCGGACCGGTAGCGATATTCCCGGCATCGGCACGGTCGCTCATGTCAATTCTCCAGCCTATGTAAAATCCGGTCCGCTACAGGCCGGCGGGATCATCAACGACGGCGGTCAGATATTTTTCGAGGTCGTGCTGACGAACAATAAGGGGGTGTTGCTCGTGGCGACGCCACGCGACGGCAGGTGAGGTCGTACCAGGGCGCTACTTGACCCAGTCAGTGCGCCAGATTCCGCGAACGCGCCGCTAACGGTCGCGGCGGCGCGGGCAGCCGATAATGTCGGCGACGCCGAGCAGTCCGAAGATCTCGATCAATCGCGCGACCTGGTCGAGCAGGTCGCGCTGCCGGTAATCCTCGCCGGTTTCGTTCAAAATGGCATCGGCGAGAAAGCCGGGAGAGATTTCCTCCAGCCAACGCACGTACCGCAATATATCCTGCGTCGTGGCCATTGGCGATACACCCGTCAAAAATACGTCAGCGCACGATCTCACAGTGAGCCTCGTCGGTTACCGAGGCGTTAACGCGACACAAGAGCGGACGCGATTTGGACGCTTCCCAGGAGAAGGCGCGGCTTGACCCGGCAACACAGGCGCGGCTGTCGCAAGCAGCCGTGCCGACCACCGCGGCGCTTGGAGAACCCAGTCGTTCGCGCGGGCTCTCGCGCGCCCGCCCGGCGATGCGCTAGCCTGCGTCTCTTGTCGATGTCGGGAGGAAGAAATGAGCGCGTTGGCGGATTACCAAAGCAAATACCAGAGCGCCCGCATGGAGCGCCGCGACGGCATCTTGCAGGTGACCCTGCATACCGA
>DATKHX010000607.1:0-4202 GCA_035510075.1 Allostellaceae bacterium | reverse complement strand
ACGGCACAAACGTCGCACCCCCCGCCTCCGCCAGGACCTTGGTGATCGCCGCCGTCAACGTCGTCTTGCCGTGGTCGATATGCCCGATCGTCCCGATGTTGCAGTGCGGCTTCGTCCGCTGAAACTTCGCCTTCGACATCGTCTCTATTCTCCGCTCAATCGCTTGCGCGCCGGGGGTCAGGCCATCTTGGCGCGGACTTCGTCCGCGACCGCCTGCGGCACCTGCTCGTAGTGGTCGAAATGCATCGTGTACTGGGCCCGGCCCTGGCTCATCGAGCGCAAGGTGTTAACATAGCCGAACATGTTGGCGAGCGGCACCATCGCGTCGACGACCCGGGCGTTGCCGCGGGTGTCCATGCCGGTGACCTGGCCGCGCCGGCTGTTCAAATCGCCGATCACGTCGCCCAGGTATTCGTCCGCGGTCACCACCTCGACCCGCATGATCGGTTCGAGCAGTTTCGGCGCCGCCTTCATCACGCCTTCCTTGAAGGCGGCGCGCGCGGCGATCTCGAAGGCGAGCACGCTCGAATCGACATCGTGATAGGCGCCGTCGAACAATGTCGCCTTGACATCGATGACCGGGAAGCCGGCGAGCACGCCGGTCTCGGCCGAGGCTTTAAGGCCCTTTTCGACCCCCGGCACGTATTCCTTGGGCACGGTGCCGCCGACCACGTCATTCTCGAACTGAAAGCCCTCGCCCGGCCTCAGCGGCTCGAACCGCAGCTTGACGCGCGCAAACTGGCCGGCGCCGCCGGTCTGCTTTTTGTGCATGTAGTCGATCTCGGCCGCGCGGGTGATGGTCTCGCGATAGGCAACCTGGGGTGCCCCGACATTCGCGTCGACCTTAAACTCCCGCTTCATCCGGTCGATGATGATCTCAAGGTGCAATTCGCCCATGCCCTTGATCACGGTCTGGCCGCTTTCGTTGTCGACCGTGACCCGAAACGAGGGATCCTCGGTGGCGAGCCGCGCCAGCGCTTGGCCCATCTTCTCCTGGTCGCCCTTGGTCTTGGGCTCGACGGCGATCTCGATGACCGGCTCGGGGAACTCCATTCGCTCCAGCACGACCGGTGCGGCGGGATCGGACAAGGTATCGCCCGTCGTCGTGTTCTTGAGTCCGGCAAAGGCGACGATGTCGCCGGCGCGGGCTTCCTTGATGTCCTCGCGATGGTTGGCGTGCATCGCCAGCATGCGCCCGACGCGCTCGCGGCTGTTCTTGACCGTGTTCAACACCTGCCCGCCGCTCGTCACGACGCCCGAATAGATGCGGACAAAAGTCAACGAGCCGACAAACGGGTCGGTCATGATTTTGAACGCAAGCCCGGAAAACGGCTCGTCGTCCGAGGAATGGCGCTCGACCGGCTCGTTCGAGCCCATCTTGACGCCCTTAATCGCGGCGACGTCGGTGGGCGCCGGCAGATAGGCGATGACTGCGTCGAGCAGCGGTTGCACACCCTTGTTTTTGAAGGCGGAGCCGCACAAAACCGGGACAAAGGCGCCGCCAACCGTGCCCTTGCGAATGCAGCGCTGCAGCGTCGGCGCATCCGGCTCCTCGCCGCCGAGATAGGCTTCGAGGGCGGCGTCGTCCTGCTCGACCGCGGTTTCGACCAGCCGGGTATGAAAAGCCTTCGCCTCGGCCGTCAGCTCGGGCGGGATATCGACGATGTCGAATTCGGCGCCGAGGTTTTCGTCACGCCATTTGACCGCGCGCATGGCAACGAGGTCGACGACGCCGACAAAGTCGTTCTCGATCCCGATCGGCAATTGCAGCACCAAGGGCCGGGCACCCAGCCGGTCGCTGATCATCGCGAGGCAGCGCGGGAAATCCGCCCCGATCCGGTCCATCTTGTTGACAAAGCAGATCCGCGGCACGCCGTATTTGTCGGCCTGGCGCCATACCGTCTCGGATTGCGGCTCGACCCCGGCGACAGAGTCGAAGACCGCGACGGCGCCGTCGAGGACGCGCAGGCTGCGCTCGACCTCGATTGTGAAATCGACGTGCCCCGGCGTGTCGATGATGTTGATGCGGTGGTCGGCCCAAAAGCAGGTGGTCGCGGCCGAGGTGATGGTTATGCCGCGTTCCTGCTCCTGCGCCATCCAGTCCATCGTGGCGGTGCCCTCATGCACCTCGCCGAGCTTATAGTTGCGCCCGGTGTAGTAGAGGATCCGCTCGGTCGTGGTCGTCTTGCCGGCATCGATATGGGCCATGATGCCGATGTTTCGGTAGCGATCGAGGGGTGTCTGGCGTGTCATCGAAAAAGGCTCCCGGGGCGGCGCCCTGCAGCGGGGCCCCGATCAAAAGGATGGTATCGAACGTCCTGTGCGGCCCAAGCGGCCAGTGCCCTCATTACCAGCGATAATGCGAGAAGGCCTTGTTCGCATCCGCCATCCGATGCGTATCCTCCCGTCGCTTGACCGCGACCCCGCGGTTGTTGGCGGCGTCGAGCAATTCGCCCGACAACCGCTCTTCCATCGTGTTCTCGCCGCGCCCGCGCGAGCTGGAGATCAGCCAGCGGATCGCCAGCGCCTGGCTGCGGTCGGGCCGAACCTCGACCGGGACCTGATAGGTGGCGCCGCCGACCCGGCGCGAACGCACCTCGACCGCGGGGCGCACGTTGCCGAGCGCATCATGAAAGACGCGCAATGGTTCCTGGCCGCTGCGCCTGGCGATGCGATCGAGGGCGCCGTAGACAATGTGCTCTGCAACCGATTTCTTACCCTCGTACATCAGGCAGTTCATAAACTTGGTCAACACCGGGTCGCCGAATTTGGCGTCCGGCAGGACCTCGCGTTTAACCGCGGCGCGACGGCGCGACATGCCCCACTCCTCCTATCTCGGCCGCTTGGCGCCGTACTTGGAGCGGCGCTGGCGCCGGTCCTTGACGCCCTGCGTGTCGAGCGTGCCGCGGATGATATGGTAGCGCACTCCCGGCAGATCCTTGACCCGGCCGCCCCGGATCAGCACGACCGAGTGCTCTTGCAGGTTGTGGCCTTCGCCCGGGATGTAGCTGGTGACCTCGAAGCCGTTGGTCAGCCGCACGCGCGCCACCTTGCGCAGCGCCGAATTCGGCTTTTTCGGGGTCGTGGTGTAGACGCGGGTGCACACACCGCGTTTTTGCGGGCACGCCTCCATTGCCGGAACCTTGTCGCGCGCGACCTGCGGCCGTCGCGGATTTCGGATCAGCTGATTTATCGTCGGCATTCCAGCACCCTCGTCAAACACGTTAGCCGCCCGACGCGCCTGTCGCGCCAGGGCGGTGAAGCACCACGACCCACTGAAGTAGCTGCACCCTCTCGCAAGGGCGCCGAGCCAGCGACAAACGGCCAGGCTGCGTCTAGGTGGCTTCCTACGGCCAGCCCGATAAAGAACGCTCATATAATTGCCGGGCCGGCGGCGGGTCAAGACCTTTGCACGAAATACCGGCAATAGAAGAGGCGGGTGCTGCCCGCCTCCTGGGATGCTACGCGGTTTTCTTGTCGGCCTCGACGAGTTGGGCAGGCTCCTCGTTGGCGACGTTGGCCGCGATCGCGGCCAGCTCGCGGTCGCGCTCGGCGGCGACCTCGCGCAGCCGGGCGATAACGCTGCCGGTGCCCGCCGGGATCAGCCGGCCGACGATCACATTCTCCTTGAGCCCGGTCAAGGTGTCGATCCGGCCGGAGACCGCGGCCTCGGTCAAAACCCGTGTCGTTTCCTGGAACGAGGCGGCCGAGATGAACGAGTTCGTCTGCAGGCTGGCCTTGGTGATGCCCTGCAATACCGGGCGAGCCGTCGCCGGTTGCAGCCCCTCGCGCTCGACCTTTGCGTTCTCGTACTCGTACTCGATGCGGTCGACCTGCTCGCCGGCCAGAAGAGTGGTCTCGCCCGGCTCGTCAATCTCCACCTTTTGCAGCATCTGGCGCACGATCACCTCGATGTGCTTGTCGTTGATGCGCACACCCTGCAGCCGGTAGACCTCCTGGATTTCGTTGACGAGATAGCTCGCCAGCGCCTCTACCCCCAGGATCCGCAGGATGTCGTGCGGGACCCGGTTGCCGTCCATCAAGAGGTCGCCTTTTTGGACGTAGTCGCCTTCCTGCACGCTGATGTGCTTGCCTTTCGGGATCAGGTATTCGACCGGCTCGCCGCCGTCCTCGATCGGGACCACGATGATCCGCCGCTTGGTCTTGTAGTCCTTGCCGAACTCGACCCGCCCGTCGCTTTC
>DATKHX010000606.1:0-5119 GCA_035510075.1 Allostellaceae bacterium | reverse complement strand
CCAGCGCTAGATGAGCGGCGAGACGGTACTGGCTGACCTCGATCCGGTGAACAAGACCGCTCTCGACCATGTACCAGCCGAGCAGCCCCTGCGCAAAGCCCAGCGCCAAGATGCCGGCGAGCGCCGGCGCGAGCCGGTGTGGGAGGCTGCCGCGCAGCCAAAACCACACCAGCGGCGCGGCAAAGGCGACGCCGATCAGCCGGCCCAGCAACCGGTGGGCGTATTCCCAGAAATAGAGGGTTTTGAAATCGGCGAGGCTGATCCCGTAATGCATCGCGCTGTATTCGGGGACTTGCCGGTAGCGCGCGAACTCGGCTGCCCATTGGGTGTGCGTCAGCGGCGGGACGATGCCGATAACCGGGTTCCATTCGGTGATCGACAGGCCGGAGAGGGTCAGCCGGGTGATGCCGCCGACCACGACCATCAGAAAGATCAGCCCGCAGCAGCAAAAGAGCCACACGGCGACGGCCTTTGGCGCCGCTCTTTGTGTTGCGGCCATTCTTGAAGTTCGTGGTTTGGCCGCTGCCGGGAGGGTCAATGGCAGATCCCCTAACTGATCACCAATGCCGGGCAAGATGAGGCCCGGTATTAGGCGCGGCAAGTGCGGCGAAAGGCGTCGCTCACAGCCGGCGCGGGCGCAGCAGGTGATAGTGGTCGGGGGCATAGAGCCGGCTCTCGGCTGGCACGGAGCCGCCACCCAGCGCCGGCCCGACCAACACTAGGGCAGTGCGGGTAATCTGAGCGGCCTTCACCTGCTCGCGGATGCCGGCGAGGGTCCCGCGGATCAGCTGCTCGTCGGGCCAGCTGACCCGATAGGCGACGACGGCCGGGCACAGGGCGCCATAATACGGCATCAGCGCGCGCACGACATGGGCGAGGTTGGTTACCGACAGATGGATCGCGAGGGTGGCGCCGGTCGCCGCCAGCCGCTCCAACGCCTCGCCCTTGGGCATCGGCGAGGAGCGTGTCGCGGTGCGGGTCAGGATCACGGTTTGCGCTACTGCCGGCAAGGTCAGCTCGCAGCCCAGCGCGGCAGCCGCGGCAGCAAAGGACGGCACGCCGGGGGTTACGTCATGGGGGATGCCGAGCGTCGCGAGCCGACGCATCTGCTCGGCGATCGCGCCGTAGAGCGACGGGTCGCCGGAATGCAGCCGGGCGACGTCGAGACCCTGGCCATGCGCCGCCGCAAAATGGCCGACGATCTCGTCGAGGGTCAGGGGGGCGGTGTCGATGATTCGGGCATCGCGGGGTGCTGCGGCGACGATCTCGCGCGGCACCAAGGAACCGGCATAAAGGCACACCGAGCAGCGCTCGATCAGCCGCAGACCGCGCACCGTGATCAGATCGGGGGCACCAGGGCCGGCGCCGATAAAATGCACCGTCATCGTTGATTCCAGTGGTCACCGCCGCTCGTCGGAAAAATAGCCGCGCGGGGTGTAGAGGCGGGGCGGGTCGCCGTCGAGAACGCGCGTGGTCGTGCTGCCGACCAGCACCAGGCTCAGCATGTCGATATTTGGCGAGGCGGCGGCCAGTTCCGACAGCGGGACGACGCGGGTTTCCTCGCCGCCGCGGCCGAGGTTGCGGCCGATAAACACCGGGGTCTGCGGCGGGCGGTGGCGCAGCAGGATTGCGGCCGCTTCCGCCAATTGCGCGGCGCGGCGCGTCGAGCGCGGATTGTAGAGCGCCACGACAAAATCGCCGCGGGCCGCCATTTCGAGCCGGGTGCGGATCGCCGGCCACGGCGTCAATCGGTCCGACAGCGAGATCGCGCAGAAATCATGGCCGAGCGGGGCGCCGGCCCGCGCCGCCGCGGCCTGCAGTGCCGAGAGGCCGGGGCAGACGGCAATCTCGACCGCCTGCCACTGCGGCGTCGCCTCGCGGTCGAGCAGCTCGAAAACCAACGACGCCAGCCCGTATATGCCGGCATCGCCCGAAGAAACGAGCGCTACGCGGCGCCCTTCGGCCGCGAGATCGAGCGCCCGGCAACCCCGCGCTCGTTCCTCACCGAGCGCGCCCGCGTGCCGGCGCTTGCCGGCGATGGCCGACCCGAGCAAATCAAGATAAAGGCCATAGCCGACGACATCGGTCGCCGCGGCAAGCGCGGCGCTCGCTTCGGGGGTGCGCCAGGCGGGATCGCCTGGGCCGATCCCGACGATCGCAAGCCTTCCGCGCGGCCGGCCGACCGCGGCGACGTCGATCGGCTGCGGGGCGCGCGCGATCGCGCAGGTTGCGCGCCGCGATTTGCGCTTTGCCACAACGAGCGCCCCGCCGGCGCCCGCGGCCGCGAGCGCCGCGCCCTCGGCCACACCCCAGCAGCCTGTGGCGCGAAACACCGCCTCAGAACGCTCCGACAGCCGCTCGGTTTCGGCCAGCAGGCGCGCCGCCGGAAAAAATCGCGCCGCCACGCCCAATGCGGCGGCGAGCGCGTGAATGCCGGGCTCGGCGAGCTTCAGTTCGATCGACACGATCGCGGCCACCGCGTCTGCCGCAAGGCCGGCTTCGGCCAGGGTCAGCCGGGTGAGTTCGACGATCTCCTCGGCCGGGCAGCCGCGCTCGCAGCCGATGCCGAGCGCCAACACCGGCGGATGATAGACGAGCGCCGCTGTCCCCGGAGGCGGTATCCCGTCGGTCACGACGATTTTGGTTGCGGCGTCGTCGGCCCAGGCAATGCTGGTTTGGCGCAGCCATTCGCCGCCGCCGACCTCTTCGACCAGCGCAGCGGGCTCGCCGGCGAGCAGTGCCGCCGCAACCGGCTTGACCTGCTCCGGGTCGGCAATTCGCCAGCCGGGCGGCGGCTCGTCGAGCGCCACACCGAGCCGCAGATCGCCGGCCGTGGTGATCGCCGCAGTCCCTCCGGTGATGGCCGCGGCGGCGCGCGCAATGGCGTTGGCGCCGCGATGTCCGCCGATCAACGGGACCGCGACCGAGCCGTCCTCGGCAACCGCGACGACCGGCGGCTCGGCGCGCTTTGCCGCCAGAATCGGCGCCACCGAGCGGATCAAAATCCCAGCGGCGCACAGCCCGACGATCGGCCGGCCGGCAGCGAAGAGGTCGGCGAGATGCGCCGATGCCCGCTCGTAGGGCTCGTCCCAATCGTCGCCGCGGGCGCGCGGTCCGTGCAATCGGGAGCCGGGCAATGCCGAGCGCAGGCGCTTACCGAGGCCCGCGGCCGATCGCCCGAGAACGACGATCGCGATGTCGTCAGGTAGTCTTCGGATCATCGCCGCCAGCCTGTCGGTAGTCTTGATGTATCCGCCCCGATCGCACACCTCCGATCCGAATCGGCGACTGTCATTGTCAGCCGCAGAGCCAGAAAGGTGAAAAGAAGATTAACGAAGCGATTATTGTTCGTAAACCGCGCTGATTTGCTAGACTTGCCCGCATCAGCATCGGCGAGGGGAAGCCATGCGACTGCGTCTTTCGGGCGGGGTTCTCGCCGCGACCGTCATCGTGATCGGCTCGGCAACGCCGCAGGCGGGCGAGGCGCCGCGGATGGCTGCTGTGACGGCCGCCTCGGCCCCAGTCGCGGCAACCGCCGCTGCCCCGGCGGCGCCCTCGGAACGGGTGGGGCGGGTCAGCCTGGTTTTGGGAACGGTCGAATTCCGCGGGTCCGGCGACGCACAATGGTCGCCGGCCGCGATCAACGATCCCGTCGCCCCTGGGGTGTCGCTGCGCACCGATCGGCAAGCTCGGGCCGAGTTCCGCGTCGGCGCCGATACAATCGACCTCGACGGGGGCACCGAGATTGCAGTCGCCAAGCTCGACCGGCGGGTCGCCGAGATCGCCGTCCGGCGGGGTCGGATCGATCTCGACCTTCGCCGAGTTGCGGCGGGGGAGAACGTGCAGATCGACATTCCGCAAGGCGGGGTGTGGCTGCTGCAGTCGGGCCGCTACGACATCGAGGCCGGTGGGGCCGACCGGCCGGCGCGCATCGCTGTATTTACCGGCGATGCCCGGTTCGTCGGCAGCGGCGCCGATTTCCCGATCGAGGCCGGGGATCGGATCGTGCTTGGTGGCGCCGGAACCGCTGCCCCGACGACCGAGCCAGCCTCCGGCGATGAATTCGCCGAATGGTGCGGGGCGCGCGCCGTCGACGATGCGCGGCTGGGGGCGCCCTATTTCGTCTCGCGCGAGATGACCGGCTATGCCGCGCTCGATGCCGCCGGCAGCTGGCGCGCAACCGAGAAATACGGCGAGCTTTGGGTGCCAAAGGCGGCGCCCGAAGATTGGGTGCCTTACCGCAACGGGCACTGGCGGTGGCTGGCGCCGTGGGGGTGGAGCTGGGTCGACGACCAGCCTTGGGGTTTTGCGACCTCGCATTACGGACGTTGGCTGCTCGATGACGGGCGGTGGTCCTGGGCGCCCGGCAAGCTGATGCCGAACCCGGTGTGGGCGCCGGCGGTCGTCGCCTTTCTTGGCACACCCGGCGTCGGGCTTTCCTATGCCGACGGCCCGGGCCCGGCCATCGCCTGGTTTCCGCTGGCGCCGGGCGAAATCTATTGGCCGAGCTACACCGCCGACCTTGGCTACATTCGTGCAGTCAACACGGCCAATGTCGCCGATTTGAGCGCTGTCCGGATGCGCAAAGACGGCGAGCCGCCGGCCGAAATCGTCAACGCGCATTTCGCCAATCGCGAGTTCGCCAGCGTCGTTCCACGCCCGATCTTCGTGGCCGGCGGGCCGGTCGCGACAGCGCTGGTGTCGATCCCCGACGAGCGTCTGCGTAACGCGCCGGCGATCATGGGCTCGCCGCAGATCGGCCCGCCGCCGGTCCGCGTTGCCGCCGCCTCGCCGGCCCGCGAGCACGCGTCGACACCGCCGGCAGCCAAAGCCGCAAAGGGTGGCAACTGGGCCAGCCTCGTGCACGTCGCCGAGATCCGCTCGCGCAATTTCCAGGAATCGGCGCGGCTGCGCTTTGCCCATCTGCGGGTGCCGGCCTATGCCGAATTGTCGCGGCTGCGTCACACCATTGTTCTCAGGGTCGCTCGTGCCGATCATGCGGCCTCGCATTCCGAAGCGCGCAAGAGGGTGATCCGGCGATGATCGACTACCGCAGCGACAATACCGGGCGGGCGGCGCCGGAAATCCTCGAGGCGCTCGTTCGCGCCAACCACGATAC
>DATKHX010000605.1:0-2966 GCA_035510075.1 Allostellaceae bacterium | reverse complement strand
CGCACAGGTAAGCATCACCCTTTTCGGTGCGAAATTCTTCATATTTGCGTCCGGGCCGATAGAAGCGCTCAGCCGGGAAGGGGCCAGCCGACCCAGTTGCACACCGCTTCGCCCATGACGAGGTCGAGGGCGCGGCCCTTGAGCCACGGCAATTCCTCGGTGAACACGCTCACGCATTGCCGCCACGAGCACGGCATCCGGGTGATGTCCGTGCCCCAGAACATCCGCTCGGGGCCGAACGCGTCAAAGCAGCGGTGGAGGTGCTCGTGAAAGCTGCGGAACGGATAGGCGTCCTCGGCGTAGCCGACCTGACCCGTCGCCTTCACCGCGACGTTGGGGTATTTGGCGAGCGCCAAGAGCTCGGGCTGGAAGCGGTAGGCGGCAGCACCTTTGCTCCCCGGCGGCACCGCCATGTGGTCGACGATCAGTTTGAGGCCGGGGTGGCGCTCGGCGATCTCGCCGACGGTCGGCAGAAACAGCGCGGCGGCGAGCGCCACCGGCACTTGGGCGCGCTCGGCCGCGGGCCACAGCCAGTCGAGGCTCCCGTCGGTCATCCACTCGCGCTTGTGCCGCTCGTTGAAATAAAAGCGCAGCCCGACCATGCCCGGCCGCTCTTTCCAATGGGCGAGGAGGTCGCGGCCGTTCGGGTCGTCGAGGTAGAACCACCCCATGATGCGGAAGCGGTCGGGGTATTGCCGCACCGCTTCGATCGCCAGCCCGTTCGAATCCGGGTCCCACAGCACCGGGTGGATCAGCGCGCGGTCGACGCCGGCTTCATCCATCGCCACGACCGCCTCCGCCGCCGAATAAGGCTCCTGGCGGTGCGGCGGCGATGGCGTGCCCTTTTCCCAGAGATGGATCTGCGCGTCGACGATCAGCATCCGGCGTGTCCTTTGATCCGAAGATGTTCAGCCGCCCGAGAATACGCCGATCGCTGAAATCCCCGATACCGCCCAAAGCGGTTTCAAAAAAGGCCGCTCATGGTCCGGAGCTGCCGACCCAGCTGCCGGGCGACTATTCCGGCAGTCGCCCCGGCGGCGCAAGGCGAGTGCCGATTGCGGTCGGTTCAGGTATTAGTGGCGACCGGTACACGAAGGGGAGGGAGGGGATGCGCGCGCTGATTTTGGCAGCCGCATTGTCCGCCGTGGCGGCGCCGGCGCTTGCCGCGGAATTCATGCTGGCTTCGACGGACGTGAAAAGCGGCAGCCCGATGGGCATCGCTCAGGCTTTCACCGCCTGCAAGGGGCAAAACATCTCGCCGGCGCTCTCCTGGTCGGCCGAGCCGACCGGCACGCAAAGCTTTGCGGTGACGATGTACGATCCTGACGCGCGGGCGGGCGGTGGCTGGTGGCATTGGACGGTGTTCGACATCCCTGCGACGGTGCACAGCTTAGCGGCCGGCGCCGGCAGCGAAGGCTCGGGGCAACTGCCCGCGGGGGCGCGCCAAGGGCGTAACGATTTTGGGCTTTCGCAATACAGCGGTCCGTGCCCGCCGGTCGGCGACCACGCGCACCACTACGAGATCACCGTCTACGCGATAAAAATCGCTCGATTGCCGCTCGACACCACGGCATCGGGCACCGCGGTCGGCTCCATGCTGCGCTCCAACACATTGGCGACGGCTAAGATCGTCGGACGCTACGGGCGGTCGAATTGACGCCGCGCATTTAAATATAATCGGTCAAGCCTTCAGGTAGCCGTTGGCGGCGAACCAGGCGACCGCGTCGGCGATGGCCTGGCGCGCCGGGCGCGGGCGGTAGGCGAGGTCGCACTCGGCCTTGGCGGACGAGAAATACATTTTCTTGCGCGACATGCGGACTCCGTCGAGGGTCGTGAACGGCTCGCGGCGGGTGACCCGCGCCGCCGCCGTGCCGATCGCCGCCGCGGCAAACGCGACCGGATAGGGCACTCGGAGCCGCGGCGCCCGCCGCCCGACGGCAAGCGCCACCTCGGCCAGGATTGCGGCGAGCGACATGTTTTCGCCGCCGAGGATGTAGCGCTGGCCGACCTGGCCCCGCTCCGCCGCCGTCAATTCGCCGTCGGCGACGTCGTCGACATGCACGACATTGAGCCCGGTGTCGACATAGCCCGGCATCCGCCCGCGCGCGGCTTCGAGGATCAGCCGGCCGGTCGGCGTCGGCTTCAAGTCGCCGGGGCCGACCGGGGTCGACGGGTTGACGATGACCGCCGGCAATCGGCGCTCGGCGACGAGGCCGCGGACGACCTCCTCGGCCTGGAATTTCGAGCGCTTGTAGGGACCGATCATGTGGTCGAGGCGGCTCGGCGTGTCCTCGTCGGCGGACCCGCCGGGGACGAGGCCGAGGGTCGCGACGCTGCTGGTGTAGACGACCCGTTCGACACCGGCGGCGAGCGCCGCCCGCATCAATTCGCGGGTGCCCTCGACATTGGCGCGGTACATCGCGGCCGGGTCCGGGACCCACAGCCGGTAGTCGGCCGCGACGTGAAACAGGTAGCGGCAGCCGGCGACGGCGCGGGCGAGCGAGGCCACGTCCTCCATCGTGCCGGCGGCGATTTCGACCGCGAGGTTGGCGAGGTTGCGGCGGTTGCCGGCGGGCCGCGCCAATACCCGCACCGGATGGCCGGCGCGCAGCAGAGCGCGGGCGACCGCCGACCCGACAAACCCGGTCGCCCCGGTGACAAGGCATAGTCCCGGTGGAAGGGGCACCGGCTGGGCTTTCTCGATCGTTGCGCCGTTGAACCCGTCGAGCTCGTGCGGTCAGCGCAGCGCGTCGAGCCGCTGCCGCACCAATTCGCGTTGGGGGTCGCTGGGCGGCAACTCGGCGAGCAATTTGGTCCAATATGTGGTGGCGCGAAAACGGTCGCCGCTCTGCGCGGCGCCGAGCCCGAGATACCACAGCGCCTCCGGCTGCTTGGCGTCGAGGGCGTTGACCTCGGTCGCCACGGTGACGAATTCCGGGGTCACCTTGTCGTCTGTGAGAGTGCCA
>DATKHX010000604.1:0-4151 GCA_035510075.1 Allostellaceae bacterium | reverse complement strand
ACCGGCTCGAACGCGCGCAGCGGCTCCTTGCGCCCGCGCAACAATAGATCGCCGATCGGCCGCCCGATGAATCCGGCGACGCGGCTTGCCACACTCTCGCCGATGCAGATCCGGGTGCCGAGCTGCTTGTTCGCGGCTTCGAGCCGAGCCGCCGTGTTCACCGTGTCGCCATAGGCAGTGTAGTCGAAGTATTTGCCGCCGCCGAAATTGCCGACGATCGCGGGGCCCGCTTCGAGGCCGAGCCGCGTCGCGCCGAGTGCGATCCCGCGCTCGCGCCAGCGCGCGCGAAACGCCTGGGCGTAAGCGTCGAGATCGAGCGCGCAGGCGACGGCGCGGGCGGCATGATCGGGCTGGTCCGCCGGCGCCCCGAACAGGACGTGCATCGCGTCGCCGATGATCTTGACGACGGTCCCGCCATGACCAAAGACGACATCTGTCATCCCGCCGAGGTAGTCGTTCAACAGCGGCGCAATGATTTCGAGGTCGAGAATCTCGACCATCGAGGTAAATTCGGCAATGTCGGTAAATAGCGAGGTGATCTCGCGCCGCTGACCGCCGAGATCGACCGCGTCCGGATCGCTCGCCAGCCGCTCGGCGAGGTTGGGCGAAAAATAGCGCGACAACAGCGCCTGGGCGCGCTCGGCTTCGGCCTGCCGGCGCCGCGCCTCGCGTAGCCGTTCGATGTGGGCGAGCGTCTTTTTGATCGTAGTTTCGAGATCGGCAAAATCGATCGGCTTGGTTAGAAAATCGAACGCCCCGCGGTTCATCGCCGTGCGGATATTGGCCATGTCGCCGTAAGCCGAGACAATGACGGTCGACAGCGGATCGACGCTTTCCTGGATCTTTTCGAGCAGGGTCAATCCGTCCATCCGCGGCATGTTGATGTCGCTCAGCACCATGTCGACATCGCCGCCGTTGGCCAGCATGTCGAGTGCTTCGACCCCGTCGCGGGCAAAGCGAAAGCCGAACTCGCCGCCGCGGATCTGGCGGCGAAAGCGCTGCTCGACCAGCATTTCGAGATCGGGTTCGTCATCGACCACGAGGATCGTCGCGGTCATGCCACCCCTCTTCCGCCGGCATCGGCGGCGGCCATTGCGCGGGGCAGGGTCAAGATAAATTCGGTGAATGCGCCCGGTTCGGTTTCGACAGCGAAACTGCCGCCATGTTGCTTCACGATGATGTCGTGACTCAGCGACAAGCCTAGCCCGGTGCCCTCGCCGGCGGGCTTGGTGGTAAAGAATGGGTCGAAGATCTTGGCCCGCGCCGCTTCCGGTATGCCGGTGCCGTTGTCGCGCACCCGGATTTCGACCCGGCCGCCGAGGGGACGGGTGGCAACCGACAAGGTCGGCGCATACTCCGCCTCGCTGCCCTGCTGTCGTTCACGCACCGCGTAAAAGCCGTTTGCAAACAAATTCAATAAAACCCGCGTCAGCTCCTGCGGGTAAAGGTCTAGGTCGCCGACCGCCGGATCGAGATCGCGGCGCAAGGTCACATTGAAGTCCGGGGTTGCCGCGCGCGCGCCATGATACGCGAGGTTTAGAGCCTCTTCGACCAGGGCGTTCAGGTTCGCTGGGCGGCGCTCCCCGACACCGGCGCGGGAATGCAACAGCATGTTCTTGACGATGCTGTCGGCGCGCCGGCCATGCTCGACGATCTTGGCGAGGTTGGCGTTCAGCATTCGAGTCAGATCTTCGATTTCGACGCGTGCCTCGTCGGACAGAGACGTCTCCTTTGCCGACAGCGCGGTGTTCAATTCGTCGATCAAATCCGCCGACAGCTCCGCGAAATTGTTGACGAAGTTGAGCGGGTTCTTGATTTCGTGGGCGATGCCGGCCGTCAACTGGCCGAGTGCCGCGAGCTTTTGGGTTTCGACCAGGCGGTCCTGGGCGTGGCGCAGGTCGGCAAGCGCCCGTTCGGCGGCGAGCCGGGCTTCGCGCGCTGTCTGCTCGCTCGCCTGCAGCGCCTCGGTCCGCGCTGCGACCTTGGCTTCGAGCGTTTCGTGGGATTCCCGCACTCTGGCCGCCATCTGGTTGAACCGTTCGGCCAGTACTTCGATTTCGTCGCCGGTCCGGATCTCGATCGGCCCGCCGCGTTCGCCCGAGCCGAGCCGGTCGGCGCCGTCCTGCAGCCGGCGGATCGGCACCACCATACGCCGCGCCAGCGCCGTGCCCAAACCGGCTGCCAACAGGAGGCCGAGCGCCAGCAGTGCCGCCATGCGATAGAGCGAAGCGTAGACCGGCGCCAGCGCTTCACCGAGCGGCAGCTCGACAAACACAACCCAGTCGAGCCGTGAGACCGGCGCGTAGACCGTCAACACCCTGGCGCCACTAGGACTCTTGACGATACGCGAGCCCTGCGGCGGCGCACCACCATGCAGGCTCGCCAGGGCCGCCGCCACCTGTGGCTTATGCGACCAATCGGTGTCGCGCAATACGAGGCTGAGGTCGGGATCGGCGATCAACCGCCCATGCCGATCGACGACATAAGCATAGCCGCTACGCCCGACCTGCATTGCGCTGATCAGGTCCCAGATAAACTTTAGATTGACCTCGGCAACGGTGACGCCGGCGTGATGCCCGGCATGCGCGACCGCGATCGTCATATAGGGTTCCGACTGATTGCGGAACTGCACCGGGCTGAACCACACCCCTTTCGCCTCCGCCTCGACAAAGCGCGGGTCGGTCGCAAAGTCGGTCCCGCTCCCGACCGAATCGGGCGCGGTGCGCGACAACATCAGCTGCTGCTTACCTGCCCCATCGATCTCGGCGATCTCCGAGATGGCCGGCACCTCGCGCAACAGGCGGATGAAATCATACCGGCGCTGCTCGAGGGGCAATGCATTCCATTGCGGTGGCGTGGTCCAGCCGATCTGCAGCTGGATGCCGGACACGAACTCCTCGATCCGACTGGCGGCGTCGCGCGCCTTCTCCTGCTGGATCTGTACTGCCTGATGCTCGGCTTCGCGATAGCCGAGCCACATGTTGAGCGCGCCGCTGACGACGAACACCACGCTGACGAGCCCGATAAAGGCGAGCGCCAGTTTGACCGCGAGCCCCAGCCGGAAATGCCGGCCCGCGGGTTTGTCCGCGGCCCCGGCCAGGGTGTATGCGGCATCGCGGTTGACGAGCACGAAAAAGCGGCTCCCATCACTCGATCACGTCGTCGGCGCGGGCGAGCAGCGACGGCGGGATCGTCAGCCCGATCTTTTTGGCGGTTTCGAGATTTATCGCAAGTACGTACCGCGTCGGCCGCTCGAGCGGCAGCTCGGCGGGTTTGGCACCTTTGAGAATCAGCACGGCAAGCCCTGCGGCACGATCGAACATCTCGTTGAGGTCAGGACCGTACGACATCAGGCCACCTTCGCTGACCAGAAAGTCGTATTCATAGATCGCCGGCAGCTTGCGGTCGGCTGCGAAGTCGATCACCCGCTTGCGGTTCAGCGTGGTCAGCACGTCGGTGACCATCAGGATCGCATCCGGGACCCGATGCATCATCGCGGCAAACGCGGTTTCGAAATCGTCGGGGGCCCGCACACCGTAAGACTCGACCTCTATCCCGAGCCTCAGCGCCTCGGCTTCCGCAGCCTTGTAGCGCAGCGACATGCCGAGATCTTCGGCATTCCACAGCATCGCGACGCGGTGCACGCTCGGCACCGCTTCTTTCAGCAACGCCAAACGCTTTGTGGAAAGCTCCGCCGCCACTTCGGAGAGCCCGGTCACATGCCCGCCAGGGTGAACAAAGTCGGCGACCAACCCGTCGGCGACCGGGTCGCCGGCGCGGACCACGACCACCGGCAAGCTCGTGTGCTCCTTGGCGGCGAGGGCTGCCGGATAGCCCAAGGTCACGATCACCGCGACCTTGCTCGCCACCAGCTCGTCGACGAGCTGCGGCAGGCGGTCGAGGTGTCCGTGCGCCGCACGCCGCTCAAAAGCGAGGTTCTGCCCGAGGACCAACCCGTGGCGGGTGAAGCCGCGGACCAGCTCGGCGGTGAACGAGCTCTCATCGGTAGCTTCGCCTCCGGTCGACAGCAGGCCAACGCGATGTATTTGCGGTATCGCCTGCGCCGCCGCCTCCGACGATCCGCAAGCGAGGACCATGATCAATACGGCAACGAATGTGAGCGGTTTCATTAGGCGACCTAGAAGCGCAGG
>DATKHX010000603.1:0-11049 GCA_035510075.1 Allostellaceae bacterium | reverse complement strand
GGCGTTGTGGCGGCGGCCGGTTGACACGAGCGCCGTTGCGCTGCCCGAAACGGCGCGGGAAACCCATCGTCTCAGCCGGGTCAAGCAGAACGTGTTGCTGACCGTGGGGCTCGTGCTCTTGTGGGGATTGCGCCTGGCGGGAATGATGCCCGCGTTCTGGCTGCTCGCGGTGGTTTTGGCCTGGCCGCTTGCCGACCGTTTGACGCGGCGCGCGGTCGAGCATCTGCTGCGCCCGCCGGGCACCACCGAGATTGTCGGCGTCCCCCCCGTGACCACGGTCTTTCTGGAGCGCGGCTTGCGCGCGGCGTTGATCATCGGCGCGCTGGCGCTGCTCGCCTGGGGCTGGGGCATCGACATCGAGAGCCTCGCCGGGCAGGAGACTATGATGATGCGCCTGGCGCACGGCGCTCTGAGCGCGGTCGCCATTTTACTGATCGCCGATTTCGTGTGGCACGTCGCCAAGGCGGCTATCGACCGCAAGCTCGCCGAGAGCGTTGATCCAGGCTTGCCGAACACCGACGAAGCGCGGCGGCGGGCGCGGCTGCGCACCCTGTTGCCGATTTTTCGCAACATCTTGTTTGTCGTCGTGATCGTGGTCGCGGTGATGATGGCGCTGGCGGCGCTTGGGGTGGAAATCGGGCCGCTGATCGCCGGCGCCAGCGTCATCGGCGTGGCAATCGGCTTTGGCGCCCAGTCTCTGGTGCGCGACGTCATCGCCGGCATGTTCTACCTGCTCGACGACGCCTTCCGGGTCGGCGAGTACATCCAGAGCGGCAATTACAAGGGCACGGTCGAATCCTTCAGCTTTCGCTCGGTCAGGCTGCGCCATCAGCGCGGTGCGGTCTACACCGTGCCGTTCAGCCTATTGGGCGCTGTGCAGAACCAGAGCCGCGACTGGGTCATCGACAAGCTTACGGTCGGCATCACCTACGACAGCAACATCGATCTCGCGAGAAAGCTGATCAAGCAGATCGGGCTGGAGCTGGCCGAGGATCCGGAATTCAAACCGTTGATCCTCGAGCCATTGAAGATGCAGGGCGTCGATGCATTCGGCGATTTCGCGGTCCAGATCCGAATGAAGATGATGACCTTGCCCGGCGAGAACTTCGTCATCCGGCGGCAGGCTCTTGCCAGGATCAAAAAAGCGTTCGATGCCAATGGCATCAAATTCGCCTACCCGACCGTCCAGCTCGCCGGCGACGGGGAGCCTTCCACCGCGGCCGTCGCCCAGCAGGCACTCCAGCTGACCCACCCCACGGCAGCGGCGGCGGAGTAGCCGAGGGGCGCGGCGTTATTCGCCTCGGGCAGCCGCGACATCGACCAAATCTGAGCAGACCGAGGTCAGCCCAAGCGCTTAGCGCGCGCCACCAACGGGGCCCGTCCCACCGCCCGTCGCGGCGCTCCCGCCCGCGCCGGCGGTGCCCGTGCCGATGTCGCTGGTGCCGGGTCTGCTGCTGCTGGCGCCGAGCCCGGCTCCGCTGCTTGTAGCACTTCCGGTGTTGGCGCCGGAGCCGGTCGTGCCGCCGGCGCCGGGCGTCGCGGCCCCGGTCATGGTGCTGCCGTATCCGGGATTGTCGGCATTGTTGCCGGCTCCGGACATGCCGCCGCTGGTTCCGGTCGTGCTGCCCGAACGGGTGCTGTTTTGACCGTAGCCAGTTTGACCGTAGCCTGCCGTCCCCGGCGCTGTGGTGCCGTAGGAGGGGCTACCGGGGGCGCCGCCCGTCATCCCCGGCGTCCCGGCTGCTCCAGCCGTTCCCGTTCCGGTGCCGGTCTGAGCCAAGGCGGCCAGCGAGGTGCCGGCCGCGAAGGCGGTGGCCATCATTACCGACCGCAACTTGTTCGACATGCGAATTCTCCTGTCCGGAAGATTTCGGGTTGCAGCCGGAGCACAGATTCGGCCGGGCCGAAGAAGCCCTGATCCGGCATGCCTCCACCAGAGAACAACGGCTGTTGCCAATCGGCGCAAAATTCAGCGACGACGTTAGGAGACGCCGCCATCTCGGCCTCGAGTAGAGAGACAAAAACCGTTGTCTCGCCGCGGCGGTTCCCTCTGCCGTTTTAGCGAGTGGAGCAATTCTGACAAATCAGACCCCTAAATTTCGTCACACCGGCCCACGGGTCCGGCCAATGGCCGGCCCGAGGACAGGGTCCGGTGCCCATGGCGCCATGGATCTCGGCCCTCGCCGGGAAGACGATCGAAGGACGCCGCGAGTGACAAGCGTCAGGTGGGTGCCACCAGTGTAGTGTCTCGGTAAGCAAATCCTTTTTAGAGACACCACACCGAAGGCCCAACGACGGCGGTACGAGAGGACGGTCAAGAGCTTGCCCCTGCGGAGGCAAGAGGTGCCGTCGTCACGAAATATAGGGATGCCGGCCAGACCTGCGTATGCGCCAACTGGATTTTAGACTAGCGCACGACGTCTGCCCTCCCGACCCTCCCCCGCGTGCGGGGAGGGAAGGGGAGGGGCTCGCCGAGAGCGCCGCTGCGATGAAAGTCGCCGCCGGTTTCCAGCCCGGCGCGGTCATCGGGCAGCTGGTCGACAAGAAGGCCGTCGAAAAGGTCCATCATACTAGCGCGGAATTGGAACGGGTCCCGACTGGGCCGGGCGACCGGCAGCGGGCGCTGGTAGAGGTTGCGCGACGTGTTGCTGGCGACAACTATCCGGTTTGGGATAGGTTACCGACCGAGCAGCGCATCACGCGATCAGGGCGGAGCCGGCCGCATGCAAGCGATACGGGCAATGGGAATTATCCTGGTCACGGCGGCGCTCGCGGCGTGCGTGCCGGCACCGCCGCCGATAAATTCGCTCGCCTTTGAAGAGCGGCCGCCGCTACCGGGGCAACCGGGCTATCTCCAGACGATCAAATACATCGACGACGGCGTCCACTACATTTCGCCGACCGCGGGATTTTTCGTCTCGGGCACGGGCGATATGTGCTTTCAGGGAGCGATCGTACCCGGAGTGAGTCCGGAATACATCCGCTCGAACTATTGGTGCATGAGCCCCCACGCCGTCAGCAGCGTCGACGCGCTCGAAAACGGCATCAGCTACATCAATCAGGTTCGCCTGTGGTGCCAGCTCGCGGCACCGCAATGCGCCTACAAGATCGGCTATCCGAACATTCTCGACACGATGTGGATCGCCAACAGCATCACCGCCGAGACGGTGCCTTTCCAGCGGCAACGCGACGCCATCGAGTACCTCGTCTATCTGATGGGCGGTAGTGTAGAGCGCCAGCAGGCTCTGCAATAAAGCGGGTCGCGAACGCCGCGCTTGACATGCCGGCGCCAGCCTCTAGCGTCCGCGCGCCGATCCTCGCAACGGAGGAAATCCGATGATCATCGAGATGCGCACCTACACCTTGCAGCCGGGCACGGTCGCAACCTTCGAAGAGCGCTTTGGCCAGGCATTGCCGGCACGCGCCAAGGTTTCGCCGCTCGCCGCCTTCTGGCACACCGAAGTCGGGCCGCTCAACCGCGTCATCCATGTCTGGCCGTACGAGGACATGGCGGCGCGCACGCGGCTGCGCGAGGCGGCGACAAAGCAGCCGGGCTGGCCGCCCAATGTGCGGGAGTTCGTCGCCGAGCAGCAGAGCGACGTCTACTTGCCGGCGCCGTTCTCGCCGGCGCTTGAGCCGCGCCAGCTCGGCGGCCTTTACGAAATCCGCATCTACACCTTCAAGCCCGGCGGGATTCCCGGCGTGATCGACCGCTGGAGCGGCCACATCGCCCGGCGCACCGAGTTATCGCCGTTGGTCGGCGCCTGGTACACCGAGCTCGGCGGGCTCAACAAATGGTGTCATATCTGGGCCTACAAGGACGCCGCCGACCGCTTCCGCATCCGCGAAGAAGCGCGGGCCAAAGGCATCTGGCCACCTCCTTCCGGCGGCGGGCCCAACATGATGATCCGCCAAGAGAACATGCTGGTCGTCCCGGCCGCCTTTTCGCCGCTGCGCTAGGGCGCGGGGCAGAGACGCGCTCGACGTTACCGAGCGGCGCGCGGCCTCGGCGCCCGGCGACAGCTTGGCGCGGGCTCGGAATTCAAGCTTTGTCGTCGCGGCCGAGTTCGACCCGGCCGTCGGCATATCTGGCGGCTCCTCGGCAGCGGCCGCTCTGCCCGCTGGAATGCGGTTTACAGCGCGCAGGCGGTGCGCCGGCTCACCTCACTTGGCAAGACCCGGGCGCGCCAATCTCGAAGCGGGCAACTCGCCGATCGTGCCGCGGGCGAGCCCGAGCACGGCGGCGGCGCCAGCCAGCGCCAGCACGCCGGCGGCAATAAACGCTGAGTCGAAGCTTTTGGTAGCCGCGACCAGGTAGCCGGTCACGATCGGCGCCAGCAAGCCAAAGGTGTTGCCGCCGAGGACAAGAAACGCAAAGGCGCGGCCGGCGTCGGCGGGAGACCGCAGCAGATCGCTAACCAGGGCCCCGTTCGCCGCCGGGCCGACATTGGCGAACGACACCGCGATCGAGACGAGGGCGATCACCGCCGGCAGGGACTGGACAAAAGGGATCGCCAAACCCGTTGCCGTCAGCAGCAGGCACAGCCCGACCAGGTAGCGGCGTTTGCCGGCCCGCACCGCGTCGGCGCTCAGCAGACGGTCGCCGCACCAATTCGCTACGATGTTTACCGCGGACGCGACAAAAAACGGGATCGCGGTGTAGATACCCGACCCGAGCATCGTCAGATGCCGCACCGTCTGCAGGTAATTCGGCAGCCAGGACATATAGAGATAGACGGTGTAGACGAGACAGCCCTGCGAGATGAACATCCCCCACATCGTCGGCTGGCTGATCAGCCCGAGATAGCCGACCCCGCCATGGCTCGGCGCGACGACCCCGGCATCGCGCTCGGCGAGAATGAGGCGGCGCTCGGTTTCGGGCAGCCATCGCGTCTTTTCCGGCGTCGAGACGAAGGCGAGCCAAACCAACACCCAAACAAAACCGACGGCACCCGTGATCACGAACGACAAGCGCCACGACGCAGCCTGGATCAGCCAGGCGACCGCCGGGGCGCCGAGCGCCAGCCCGAGGCTCGACCCGGCCGAGATCGCGGCGATCGCCGTGCCGCGCTCTCTGTAAGGCGACCAGGAGCGCACGCTGCTATAGGTGACCGGCGCGAACGGCGCCTCGCCGACCCCAAGCCCCAGCCGAGTGCACAGCATTACGACGAAGCTGCCGGCAGCTCCGGTCAGCATCTGCGCCGCCGACCACACTGCCGCCGCGACCGAGGCCACGATATGTGTGCCCCAATGGTCGATCAGCCTGCCGCCGGGCAGCATCATCAGCACATAGGCCCAGAGAAACGAGGAGAACAGATAACCGAGCGCCACCGGCGACAGGCCGAATTCATGGGCGATCGGCTTGCCCGCCACCGACATGTTGACGCGGTCGACATACGCAATCGCGTTGAACAGAAACAACAGCAAAAATACCCAATACCGGCGCCGGGTTGTTTTCATCGGTGCGCTCCTCGCCAATGAGCGCCGTCGTCCGCGGCGCGGGGGCGGCGGTCTTAAGGCCTCCCGATTCCCTGGCAGCCGATCTATGGCGCACCCGGTCGGCGCGCGCTCGTCCTGAGGCATTTGGCGGCAGGCGCCGGCGCGCCGCCGACTAAACCTCATTTCCGACGGTCGAGCCAGAGCTTAATGTGCGATCTGGCTGGCGGGAACTGCGTCGGGACCCGTCGGTGTCGCCGCAATAGCCAGTCAGCCGTAACGGCCAGTCAATTATCCGGCAACCCGCTAGCGAGGTGGCGGCGCTCGATGTCGCTGAGCAGCCAATAGAGCGCGCCCAGCGCCAACGCAAGACCGCCGAGCCCGAGCAAGGTCGGCAAGCTCGTCGCGCCATAGTCGAGCAGGATGAGCTTCCGCGCGATGACAATGATCGCGATCACGACGATAACGCGGACTTGCAGCACTCCGGAATGCCGGCGCATCGCCAGCGCGATCGAATGGTTGAATTCGATCAGGATCAGAACGCTCAGGATCAATCCGAAGGTGTCCTTGAGCGCTGTAGATTCGATAATATGGTCGGCGCCGGTAAATTCTTTGAACAGTGTTGTCGCTAAAACAATCAATGAATAGAGGATTATAATTGATACGAAAAATAGCAGTACCGCAGACACGATCATCTCAAAGCGCATGTAAAATCCGTATAAGCGGTCCCCCTTTCTGAGCACGTCGCGCCAAACCATACGGGTCTCCATTGCCAAGCCGGGACCGCTAATGTGCCATGTGGGCGTTGCCGGTCCAATCCGAACAACCGCCCGCGGTCGCGGCTGGACTTGCCCACGGCACTGGGTCAATGTCTCCAGCGGACGCTTAGCACTCGAGATGGAGAAGGTGATGGCGCAGGGTCCGACGGCAACGTCGGTGAAGCATTTTTTAAAGCGCGAACCGGCGCAGGCGCGCGCCTATTCGCAAGCCGTCGTCACCTCGGGCGGCCGCACGGTTTGGCTCGCCGGCCAGGTAGCGCCCGCCGATGCCGCCGGCAAGTCGCTTGCCGGCGATTTCGACGGCCAGGTGCGAGAGGTTTTCATACGCCTTGGCGAGACCTTGGGCGAGGTCGGCGGCACGCTTGCCGACATGGTCACGATGACGGTCTTCATCACCGATGCGCGCCATGGCGATCGCTTTACTCAGCTGCGCAAAGCCATTTTCGGCGACGACTTCCCGGCGAGCGCGCTGATCACCGTCGCCGGCCTCGCGCGCCCGGAGCTGCTCGTCGAGGTCCAGGCTGTGGCGGTCATCAGCTAGCATCCGGCCCAAAGCACGTGGCGTGGGGAGGGTGCGGCGGCGTGAGCAGATGGCGCGCGGCCATTGCGCTGCTGGTGCTCACGCTGGCGCGCGTCGCCGGCTCGGAAACCGCCTTGGCGCAAAATTGCCGGCCAACGCCTCAAGCGGAGCTCACCGTCATGGCGATGGGCAACGTCCCGATCGTGACGGTGCGGATCAATGGCGGAACCGCGGACTTTCTTTTCGACACCGGAGCCGAGCGTACGATCATGACCGCGGCCGCCGCCAAAAGGCTCGGTGTCGATGCGCATTACGAGTACGAGCGCAGGATGCGCAGCATCGGAGGTGCCGTCGCCGGCGGGGACGCCCGGGTGCGCAGCTTGGGTCTCGGCGGCATGGTTCTCGGCGATTTCAGGATTCTGGTTGGGGCCGTGTCGTTGCCGTCGTTTCTGGGCAAGCCCATAGACGGGCTGTTGGGCGCGGATTTTTTGAGCGATTACGAAGTCGACCTCGATCTGGAGCACCGCCGCATCATCCTGTTTGCACTGCCGCCGTGCCGGATCGCTGCACCGGCGTGGAGCGGCCCTTATGCGACGATTGAAGCCAACCGCTCGTTGCATGATCGGCTGTTCTTTCCGGTGAGCCTCGACGGGCACGCGCTGGCGGCGCTGATCGACACCGGCGCGCAACTGACCACAATGGATGCCGACTCGGCCGCTGCCGTCGGCGTGACCGGGATGGCGCTGGCGCGGGACCCGGCCACCACCTTGCGTGGTGCTGCGGCCGAGGTGGTCAAGTCGCGCGCCCACCGCTTTGCCGAGCTGCAGATCGACGGCGAGACGTTGCGCGACCAGACCATCATGGTCGCCAAGCTGGGCCTGCAAGACGCCGACCTCGTGCTCGGCGCCGATTTCCTTCGTTGGCAGCGGGTCTGGCTCTCCTACAAGTCGCACCGGGTCTTTCTTGAGCGGCGCTTGTAACCGGGCTGCCGGCCCCTACGCGAGACGCGGCGCCGCGCGAGAAAATCCGGGTTAGGCGACGACCAGATCGGGGACCAGCACCTTACCCTTGGTCTCGGGGCTGAACAGCAACGCACAGGCGAAGCTCAGCGCGCCCAAACCCGTGCCGACTATCATCGGGATCGCGAAACCCAGATCGTAGTGGACAGCGAAGAAGGTCAGCACCAACGGCACGAGACCTCCCCAGATCGCCCCCTGGTGAAAGCAGAAAGCGCTTGCCGTCGCGCGCACTTCGGTTGGGAAGCGTTCGGCGAGATAGGGTGGCATCTGGCCCTGCATGCCGCCGCCGCCACAAATCCCTTGCGCCACGAAGCCCACCGCGATCCACAACGGATTGGCGTTGAGCAGATAAAGCGGCGCCAATGGGATGGCCAGCAGCGCCGGGATGATCATCGCCCAACGCCGGCCGATACGGTCCGACACCCAGCCCCACCAGCCGCTGGCAACGAAGACGGCGATGTTGGCCAGCGCGATCGGTGTTGCCACCAAGCCGGGGCTCAACCCCAAATCCTTTTGCAGATGCGTGGCGAAAAGCGCGTTGATCGAGTAGTAGGTGACAAAGCCGCTCGCCATCCACCAGCACGCGGTCAAGGTGTTGGCCAAGAGGCCACGCTTGAAGATGGCAAAAAGCGGCGCTCGCACTTCGCGGGTCTGGGCACGCTGCAACCGGCGATTCTCCGCCCACACCTCGGGCTCTTTGACGTAGCGACGCACATAAAAGACCGCAAAGGCGGGGAGGATGCCCAGCCACAGCATGCCCCGCCAGCCGAGGTAATGGTAGAAAAGCCCGTAGACCGCGCTCGACAACAGGAAACCGATGCCCCACGAGCCCTGTAGAACCCCGCCCATGAAACCGCGCGACCGAGCGGGCCAAGTTTCCATCGCGAGCGCCGCGCCGGCCGGCCATTCCGCTCCCATGCCGATGCCGAGCAATGCCCGGAACACGAGCAGGAACAGAAAGCTCGGTGAAAAACCGGCGATGAAGTTGCACAGCGAATACCACAGGATCGAGATCATCAGCGGCGCCTTGCGCCCGATCCGGTCGGCAAGCCAGCCCGAAGCAACCGCACCGATCAGACGCATCCACAAGGTGATCGTGAATACGACCGCAACTGCCGTCAGCGGGACGTGAAACTCCTGCGAAATCGGCACCATGATCAGCAGGAACACGGTAAAGTCGAACGCATCCAAGGTCCAGCCGAGCCAAGCAGCCCACCACGCGAGCCACTGATCCTTGGTCGGCTCCTTCCACCACGGGATCTTGGCGGACTCGACTACCGCGGCCATAGCCCCTCCCCTTCGCTAATGACATGGCCCCATTAAGGGGCTCTTTTGTTATTAATCTGGATCATAAACCTGTATCATGCTGACGGTAAATATAAACTTGAGGTTATCCAGCTAAAATGGAGCCCACCGGCGCGGCGGCGCGCAGCGCGGCACGCCCGCAGGAACGGAAGCGGACGTCAGCGCGGTAGGGACCGCGCCAATATTGCGTATGCGCCCTCGTCGGTGCGGTCGTAGCGCAGCGGGGTCACGACGACACGGCCGGCGTTCAGTGCCTCGATGTCGCTTTCGGGGCCCTGGTCGCGCTCGCCACGGTGAAAGCTGACCCAGTAGTAGGTGAAGCCGCGCGGGTCGGTGCGGGCTTCGACGTCCATCCCTTGCACCGAGCCGGTGCCCTGGCGCGCCAAGGTCAGCGGTCCCGCTTCTTCCGCCGGAAGATCGGGGAAATTGACGCTGAGGCAAGTGTTGGTGCTCCAGCCGATGTCGATCAGCCGGCGCACGATGCCAGGGCCCAGACTTGCCGCCGTCTCCCATCGCACATTTGCGCGGTCGGTCCAGACCTGGCTCAGCGCAATCGACGGGACACCCAGCATCATCCCGGTCATCGCGCCGCCGACCGTGCCGGAAAACACCGTTTCGATGCCGAGGTTGGCGCCGCGGTTGACCCCGGACAGCAGCAATTGCGGCGGCTGCCCTTTCATGAGGTGGCTGAGACCCATCACGACGCAATCGCCCGGCGTGCCGGTGACGGCCCAGCGCCGCGGCCCGCGCTCCGTGGCGCGGATCGGATGGTGCAGGCTGACCGCGTGCGAGACGCCGCTCTGATCGTGCTCGGGTTCGACGACCCACACTTCACGGGCGAGCGCCGAAGCAATCCGCTCGAGCACTTCCAGGCCGGGAGCCTCGATGCCGTCATCATTGGTCAGAAGGATACGATCGAGCAGCTCCGCCTCCCGGTATGCCAAGTCCTGTGTCGCGCGGGCTTAGCACCCCGCGATGACGAAATCGAACCGTCAGCCTGGCGCGTCGGGGAACCAGTCGCCGAGGACCTGCTCCGCCGTAAACCCGCCCCGTCCGAGCCGCGCGCGAACCGGCTCCGAAGGCTCGCCGCGATCGCCGAGATCCTCAGCGGAAAGCTTTGCGGCGACCACGCCCTGCTTCTTCACGATTCTTTCGACCTCGCGTCGAAGGCTAGGGCTCGCCTCCAATAAATCTTCGATTTCTGCCCGTGCATCTCGGATCGTCGTTCGCCATCCCGCACGTGGATTTATCGCCGGAGAGGCTTCAAGCTTGAAGAGATGTCGAAGTATCCGTCTGATTTGCGAATTCAGCTGAGTTCGTTGTGAAGCCCCCACGCTCTCGATCTCCTCGGCGAGGTTTTCCCAATCGAGCGGCAGGTTCGAGTCCTTGGCGCGGCGCAGCGCTGCGGCCTGTTCTTCGGTCCATAGCACGAAATCGCTATCGTAAAGTTCGCCGAGCTTGGCCATTTTGGTCCTCTCCCGTTCACCCGAATGATGGGATTTCGACCTTGGGCATGCAAGCACTCGGCGATCGCGCGGCCGGATAAGATCGGCAATGACGACGCCGTCGATCGTTCGCGGGCGCAGCTGGGGCGGCGGCTGGCTGAACGCGGCCTGAGTTTTGCCGCTTTCTACTACACTCAGGGGGGCGGGGGCGGGCGGCCGTGGATGTGGACATTGCGCCCGCCGGCTTCTTCGAGGACGCGGGTAGCGGTCAGCTCGCGGTCGGGATCCTCGCATCGTACCCACAGCAGCGCCGCCCCGGCCTCTGATGCCGCGCGGAAATCGGCGCTGTGGCGCGGCGCCGTGTAGTCGTCGAACAATTCCTTCAATGCCACCCCGCCGAGCCCGGCGCCAACCAGAGCCGCGATCGCGACGGCAATCGGGCCGCCCGACAAGACGACGATCCCGGCGACTGTCAGGGGCCCGATGTATTTGATCTCATCACTGAGCCCAGCCGGCAAGATCGCCGGCTCGCGGCTCTCGGGCTC
>DATKHX010000602.1:0-2072 GCA_035510075.1 Allostellaceae bacterium | reverse complement strand
GCCGCGGGTCTGCTGACACCAGCCGATGCAGTCCGTATGGCCGGGCGGCAGGTCGTTGAGGTCTTCACGGTATTCGAGCCCGATCTCCTTGCCGGCCTCGAGCACGGTGGCGCAGATCGCCGGCCGGTCGGTCTTCGAGGTGAAGAGCGGCCCCTCCTTGCCGCGCGCGTCGCTCCCCTCGCCCTCCCAGCGTTCGGCCTGGCGGAAATAGGGCAGGCAATCGTCCCACGACCAGCCGCGATTGCCGAGCTGCGCCCAGTGGTCGTAATCCTCGGGTTGGCCGCGGATGTAGATCATCCCGTTGATCGACGATGACCCGCCGATCACCCGGCCGCGGGTGTAGACGATGGCGCGGCCGTTGGTGCCGGGATCGGGCTCGGCGCGGAACTTCCAGGTCAATGTATCGTGGTCGAGCATCTTGAAGAACCCGGCCGGGATGTGGATCAGCGGGTTCCAGTCGCGCCCGCCCGCCTCGATCAGCAGCACTTTCGCACCGGGATCCTCGGTCAGCCGGTTGGCGAGCACGCAGCCCGCCGAGCCCGCCCCGATGATGATGTAATCCGCCTGCATAGTGGCACTCCCTCCGGGTCCATGTTTCGGCGACTGCCGGACCGCTTGTTCGCCCGCCTAGTCTAGCGCATCGTGTACAGTTGACCACACCGGGTAAGGAGAAACCCATGCCGTTCTACGAAAAAGGCGATGTTCGCATTCATTACGAAGAGGTCGGGTCCGGCTTCCCGTTGCTGGTCATTCCCGGCGGCGGGCTGAACTCGACGGTCGCGGGCCTCGCAAACCATCCGTTCAACCCGATGGACGAGTTCAAGGGCGGGTACCGCATCATCGCGGCGGATTTGCGCAACGCCAATGGCGGCCAGTCCACCGGCCCGCTCGAAATCGACCGGCCGTGGGACGCCTATGCCGACGACCATCTCGGGCTGATGGACCACCTCGGCATCGGCGAGTTCATGGTGCTGGGCTTTTGCATCGGCGGCCCGTTCATCTGGAACCTGCTGAAGCGGACGCGCGGGCGCGTCGCCGCCGCCGTCTTGGCGCAGCCGAGCGGGTTCCGGCCGGCGATGCCCGACCTCTTCTACCAGAACAACATCAAAGGCTGGGGCCCGGGGCTGTGCGAGCGGCGGCCCGACATCACGATGGCAATGGTCGACGCCTTCCTTAACAAGATGTACCGCGCCAACGCCGATTTCGTCTTTACCGTGACGCGCGATTTCGTGCGCGACTGCCACACCCCGGTCCTGGTGCTGCCGGACGACGTCCCGGCGCACCCCTACGCCGTCGCGATGGAAAGCGCGCTCTTGGCGCCCAACGCGCAAGTCAGCCTCTATCCGTGGAAGGACACCCCGGACAAGATCCCACTCGCGGTGCGCCACATCCGCACCTTCCTCAAGGCCTATCGACCGGCGACCGCCGCCCGCTGAGACGGGTGCCCCTATGACCGGGCGGTGGGGGCCGGGTCTACCCGACGCGCCGGATCAGCTCTTCCCAGCGGTCGAGGACGGGCAGGATTTCGTCGGCCCCGGCTGACGGCAGGCTGACCACGGCGCGCGCGATCTCGCGGTCGCGGTAGAGATGGAGCCGGTCGGAATCCTCGGGGGCGCCGAACACCGTCACCGGGACGGCGTCGGGGCTGCGCCCGGCCTCGACCGCCATCTGCCGGAATTGCGGCAGGAAATTGGTCACGTCCGAATATTGCGGGCGGCCGGCATGCGGGACCCAGCCGTCGCCATAGGCGAGCGCGCGCCGCGCGGCATAGGGAAAGGCGCCGCCGACGATGACCGGCGGGTGTGGCTTCTGCGCCGGCTTTGGCCAGGCTTTCATTTTTGGGAAATCGACGAGCTCGCCGTGGAACTGGGGCTCGTCCTCGGTCCAGATCGCCTTCATCGCCGCGACCCGCTCGCGCATCAGCTTGAACCGGGTTTTGAAAGCAGTGCCGTGGTCGGCCATTTCCTCGGCGTTCCAGCCGCCGCCCACGCCGAACAAAAAGCGCCCGCCGGACACCTGGTCGATCGAGGCGACGAGCTTGGCGGTCTGGATCGGGTCGCGCTGGGCGACGA
>DATKHX010000601.1:0-4324 GCA_035510075.1 Allostellaceae bacterium | reverse complement strand
GCCGTGGCTCTTCATGTTTTTTGCCGCGGCATCGGCGTTGTGGGGAGCGGCCGGGCGTATGGCCGGGCTCGGCATGCTGTTTTGGGCCGGGCTGGCACTCGCGGCGCTGCAGCTGACCTGGCAGGCGGCGCGCGTCGACATTGACGACCCGGCCGATTGTCTCGCCAAGTTCCGCTCGAACCGGCTCGTTGGCTGGCTGCTCCTCGCCGGGGTCGTCGGCGGCCATTTGACCTGACCGCGCGATGGACCCGGCGATTTTCGTGCGCCGCAACACCGCGGTCGAGAGGCCGCCGCTGGTGCCCGAGATCCGCCTCCATCTCGCAAGCGAGGTGACGCCGATCTGGCAGGCGACCGAGGACAGCCTAGCGCGCGGTGCGGTGCCGCCGCCGTTCTGGGCCTTTGCGTGGGCCGGGGGCCAGGCGCTCGCCCGCTATCTGCTCGACCGTCCCGAGATCGCCGCCGGCCGCAGCATGCTCGATTTCGGGTCGGGGTCGGGGCTCGTCGCGATCGCCGCCGCCAAGGCCGGCGCGCGCACTGTGCTCGCCGCCGAAATCGACCCGTTCGCCGCCGCCGCGATCACCGCCAACGCCGCGCTCAACGATGTCGTCGTCGCGGTGACGACCGCCGATCTCATCGATGCCGCCGACTCCAATTGCGACATCGTCACGGCCGGCGACGTCTGCTACGAGCGCGAGACGGCGGAGCGCGTCGTTCCGTGGCTGCGGGCGCTCGCCGGCAACGGATGCCTCGTGCTGCTCGCCGACCCGGGCCGCGCCTATCTGCCGGCCGGCGGGCTTGCCGAGCGCGCCCGCTATTTGGTGCCGACGAGCCGCGAGATTGAAGACCGCGACGCCCGCGAAACCGTCGTCTGGCAAGTCCTACCCGGTTGACGTGCGCAAATCGGGCTTATTCGGCGATGGAACGGCCGGACAGAGCGGGCGTTGGACGGGCATTCTTCCGTTCTCAGGAGCCGTCGCATGAAAAAGTCGCTCGCAGCCGCTTCGGTCTGCGCATTGCTGATCGCCGCGCCCGCATGGGCGCAGAATTCCGGCAATCGGGCTGCCTCCGGCGCCGAGAACCTCAATCAGCAGGATCGAACCTTTGTCGAGAAAGCGGGCGGGGGCAGCCTCGCCGAATCGGATCTCGGCAAGCTCGCCGAGCAGAAGGGGGCGACGCCGGCGGTCCGGGAATTCGGCCGCTGGATGGCCACGGACCACGGCTTGGTCGCCAATAATTGGCTCAAGGCCATTCTGGGTGACCAGAACCAGAGCTTTCAGCCGATGCTGACCGCGCAAGACAAAGAGTTACGCCAGAAGCTCGACGGTTTGAGGGGTGCGCAGTTCGATCGAGAATACATTCAATCCCAAGTGGCCGATCACGAAAAAACCATCCCGGTATTCCAACGCGAAGCCAGCGACGGTCACAACCCAATGATCAAGAATTTTGCGGAGAACATGATTCCGGTCCTGCAGCAGCATCTCGCCGAAGCGAAAGCGCTCGCGGGCGGAGCTGGGGTCGCGGCGGGGGAGTCAAATGCCGAGCGGTCGGGGAGCTCGATGCCGCCGCGCTGACCTGAGCGCTTAAGCGGCCGTTGACCGCCGGGCGCCCGAGTGGGGCAGGGGCGTCCCAGCCACAGCATCCCGATTGAGTGAGTCCGATTGAATATGATCGGACTCGTCTTACGGTTGCGCAGAAAAACGCCGCGCTCACCAGCGCGGCTCCCCAAACGGCGCTGTCGCTCCCATATAGCGCCCTATGCCATACGCCAGCCTGCGCGATTTCATCGAACGGCTCGAAGCGCGCGGGCGGCTGGCGCGGGTAAAGGCCTTGGTCTCGCCCTATCTCGAAATGACCGAGATCCAGACCCGGCTATTGGCCGAGGCCGGTCCTGCCGTGCTGTTCGAGAATGTGGGCCGGGATGGCGGCGGCGCTCACCCGATGCCGGTGCTGGTCAATCTGTTCGGCACCGTCGAGCGCGTCGCCTGGGGGATGGACCGCGAGCCGGATCAGTTGCGCGAAATCGGCGAGACCTTGGCTTTTCTGAAGCAGCCCGAGCCGCCCGGCGGCTGGCGCGAGGCGCTCGACATGCTGCCGTTGCTGCGCACGGTCATGGCGATGCGCCCGCGCACGGTCGGGGCCGCGCCGTGCCAGGAGATCGTTTTGCGCGGGTCGGAGATCGACCTCGGCACGTTGCCGGTGCAGACCTGCTGGCCCGGCGAGCCGGCGCCGCTGATCACTTGGCCGCTGGTCGTGACCAAGGGGCCGGGCGAGCGCCGCGAGGACGGTTTCAACCTCGGCATCTACCGCATGCAGGTCACGGGCCGCGACACGACCTTGATGCGCTGGCTCAAGCACCGCGGCGGCGCCCAGCATCATCAGCGCTGGGCGGCCGAACGGCGCGAGCCGTTGCCGGCGGCGGCGGTAATCGGCGCCGATCCGGGGACTATCCTCGCCGCGGTGACGCCGGTCCCCGACACCTTGTCGGAATATCAGTTCGCCGGATTGCTGCGCGGCCGCCGGGTCGAGCTCGTCGATTGCAAGACCGTGCCGTTGAAGGTGCCGGCGCAGGCCGAGATCGTGCTCGAAGGCCATGTGGCACTCGACGAGTACGGTGACGAGGGGCCCTATGGCGACCACACCGGGTACTACAACGCGGTCGAGCGCTTTCCGGTATTCCGTCTGTCGGCGATCACGATGCGGCAGAGCCCGATTTATTTGTCGACGTTCACCGGCCGGCCGCCCGATGAGCCCTCGATCCTCGGCGAAGCCCTGAACGAGGTCTTCATCCCGCTGTTGCAGCAGCAATTTCCCGAGATCGTCGATTTCTGGCTGCCGCCCGAGGGCTGCTCCTACCGCATCGCGGTGGTGTCGATCCGAAAGGCCTATCCCGGCCACGCCAAGCGCATAATGATGGGGATCTGGTCGTTTCTGCGCCAGTTCATGTACACGAAATTCATCATCGTGGTCGACGACGACATCGACGCGCGCGACTGGAAGGAAGTCATGTGGGCGATCTCGACCCGGATGGACCCGGTGCGCGACGTGACCCTCGTCGACCATACGCCGATCGACTATCTTGACTTTGCCTCGCCCGAATCGGGGCTCGGCGGCAAGATCGGGCTCGACGCGACCGGCAAAATGCCGCCCGAGACCCGGCGGGACTGGGGCCGCCCGATCCGCATGGCCGAAGAGGTCATCGCCGAGGTGACGCGGAAATGGGCAAGCTACGGTCTACCCGGATCGGGCGAGCCGATCTGGAAATAATATCTACAATGAGGGAGTGAGGCGGTAAGGCGGTGAGATTGCAGCGCGAAAATCATAGCTGCAACCCAGCGGGTTTGATTGGCATATGCCCATCACAGGTCGTCTTGCCCGGACTTGGTCCGGGCATCCACGGACGCTGCGAACGGCCTTGGGATATGCGGTCAAGGCGTGGATGGCCGGGACAAGCCCGGCCAAGACGACCCTTGGTGCAGATCCGGACAGCTTCGAGACTTCGAAAAATGACATCTCACCGCCTCGCTGCCTCATTGTGAATAAGCTTTGGAGGTGTGATGGACGATACTACAGGGAACGACATCGATCTGCTGCAAGACCTGATCGGCCGGGCGCGCCGGGCCGGCGCCGATGCCGCCGATGCGGTGCTGTTCGAGGGCATTTCGCTGTCGCATGGCCGCCGCCTCGGCAAGACCGAAAAGCTCGAACGCTCGGAGGGGCAGGATCTCGGGCTGCGCGTGTTTATCGGCCGGCAGCAGGCGGTGGTGTCGTCGAGCGACCGCTCGCCCAAAGCCCTTGACGAGCTTGTCGCGCGCGCTGTCGAGATGGTCCGCGCCGTGCCCGAGGACCCGTTTTGCGGCGTCGCCGACCCCGCCGAGATCACCCGCCAATGGCCGGCGCTCGACATGTCCGATCCCGAGGAGCCGAGTGCCGAGGTGTTGATCGAACGCGCCCGCGCCGCCGAGGAGGCGGCACTTGCGGTGCCGGGCGTCACCAATTCCGAAGGGGCGGAGGCCGGCTGGGGCCGCTCGCGGGTGGCGCTCGCCGCCTCGAACGGATTTGCCGGCGCTTATTCGGGGACGAGCCACGGGGTCAGCGCCTCGGTCATAGGCGGCGAGGGCAGCGGCATGGAGCGCGACTACGATTATTCGAGCGCGGTCTACGCCGCCGATCTGCGCGACCCCGCGGAAATCGGCAAGAGTGCGGGCGAGCGCGCAATCAAGCGCCTCGGCGCCAAAAAGATGCCGACCTGCCGCTGCCCGGTCGTGTTCGACCCGCGGGTTGCGCGCGGTCTGATCTCGGCCCTGCTGGGGGCGATTTCGGGGCC
>DATKHX010000600.1:0-6810 GCA_035510075.1 Allostellaceae bacterium | reverse complement strand
GGGGTCCGGTCAGCATTAGTGGCGACGACGGCAAGAAGAGAGGAATCCCTCTCCCATTGCATGCCCCCGGCCGCCTGTGACAGCTAGGCCATGCCGTATGCCGAGTAAATGTACAATGCCAAGGAGCAATGATCCGCCCTCGGGCCCGATCCCCCCGAACGACCGTTATCGCTCGAAATCAGCGATCTAAAGTGATGTACTGCCTGCTATTTCGCGGCTTGCCGATGCGCCCTCGAAGAAACGAAGCCTGATCTGAGATGCCGATCGTTCTCTCGGTCCAGTCCTGGGTCGCTTGCGGCAACGTCGGCAATTGCGCCGCACTGTTCCCGTTGCAGCGGTTGGGGATCGACACCTGGTCCTTGAACACGGTCGCGTTCTCGAACCACACCGGCTACGGCAAATGGCGCGGTGCGGCGGTGCCGACGCGCATCGTCGCATCCTTGTTCGAGGGGATCGCCGAATTGGGCGTGCTGCCGCGCTGCGACGCCGTGCTGTCGGGCTATCTCGGCGAGCCCGAGGTGGGCCCGGTCCTGCTCGACATCGTCGGCCGGATCAAAGCCGCGAACCCGCGGGCGCTCTATTGCTGCGACCCGGTCATGGGTGATGTCGGGGCGGGCTGGTATGTCGGCGCCGGTATCCCCGAATGGTACCGCGACCAAGCGCTTGCCGCCGCCGACATCGCCACCCCCAATCGCTTCGAGCTCGAATGGCTCGGTGGCCGCCCGATCGGCACCCTGGCCGAAGCCGCGGTCGCGGCAGCGGCGCTGCGCTCCTTGGGGCCGCGGATTGTGCTCGTGACCAGCCTCGAACCAGCCGCCGATCGGGTCGCGGTGCTCGCCGCAGCACCAGAGGGCGCCTGGGCGGTCGAAACCCCGCGCCTGCCGATCGAGGCCACCGGCTGCGGGGACGCGCTCGCGGCATTGTTTCTCGGCTGGCTCCTCAAGGAAAAGCCGGTGCCCGAGGCATTGGCATTCTCCGTCGCGGCGATCTGGGGAGTCGTCGAAGCCACCTTGCATGCCGGCGGCGGCGAGCTCGCATTGATCGCGGCCCAGGACGAGCTGGTTGCACCGAGCCGTAAACTCATTCCGCGGAAATTGTAAAATCGAAAGGGCGCGAAAAATGGAAACCCAGGGCAAAATCGCCGTTATCACCGGAGCGGGGAGCGGCATCGGCCGCGCCTCGGCATTGGCGTTGGTCGAGGCCGGGTTCACCGCGGCCTTGGCCGGACGACGCCGCGCCATGTTGGAGGAAACCGCCGCTCTGACGAAATCGCCGCGCACGTTGGTCGTGCCGACCGACGTTTCCGACCCGGCGCAGATCGCGGCCCTGTTCGACAAGGTCCAACAGACCTATGGCCGCATCGATCTCTTGTTCAACAATGCCGGGATCAGCACTCGCGGCGTCTCGTTCGAGGATTTGACGTACGAGCAGTGGACGAACGTCGTCGCCGTCAACCTGACCGGCTCGTTCCTGTGCGCGCAATACGCTTTTCGCATGATGAAAAGTCAGAACCCGCAGGGCGGGCGCATCATCAATAACGGCTCGGTATCGGCACATGTGCCGCGGCGCCATTCGACGCCCTATGTCGCGACCAAGCACGCGCTGACCGGGCTCACCCGCTCGTTGTCGCTCGATGGGCGCGACTACGACATCGCCTGCGGCCAGATCGACATCGGCAACGCCGCCACGACGCGCAACGAGGACACCGCGCGCGGCCGGCTGCAGGCGACGGGCCGGGTCGTCGCCGAGCCGCGGATCGATGTCGAGCACGTCGCCCGAGCCGTCGTCTACATGGCGACATTGCCGCTCGAGGCGAACGTCCAGTTCATGACAGTCATGGCCACCAAGATGCCCTATATCGGCCGCGGTTGAGTACCGAATCGCGAAGCCCGGGCGGTACGCGTGGAATCAATGATCCGCATCGACGCGGCGGAATGATCGTTTCCTGCGACCCGAGCGAGCCCGATTGTGCCCCGCCGCGGCTGAAAAACTGTTCACTTTGCCTAATAAATAGTCAATCAAAACCGGGGCATAGATCATCGTTGACACGTTCGCCCGGGCCAGAGCAGAAGGTGATCTCGGAGAGAGCCGCGCAACCAGTCAGTTCGCTGTCTCAGGCGCGACGCACTCGTTCGGCGGGTAGCGATTGGTACAGCGCTTGCGTGACCGCCGGTCGGGGGAACGCGACCTGAGCGCCAGCTGCGCGGCCGCCGCCCGACGTGGAACGACTATTCGAAAGGCTTTGGCCAAATGAACAAGATGAAGAAAAGCACGATCTCGGGCGCCGCTTTCGTCTGGGCCGTGCTTGGCCTCGGCAGCGCCTGCGCGTGGGCCGACCAGCTCGCCCAGCTGCCGTCCGCGCCGTCGCCTCCCGCGCCCCCTCCCCCGCCGGGCGCACCGACAGCCGGCGCACCGCCGGGTGCGGCGGCGGCGCCGGCACCCGCACCTGCGGCACCGACCTCGCCGCTGATCGCGCCGTCGATCACCGGCCCGCTGACGATCCAACTGCCGCCGACCAAATACACGCTCGGGCCGCTCGGCGACATATACCTCAACGGTATCGGCAGTGGCCTGTTCCAATGGCAAAACAACGTTGTTCGCGGTGTATTGCCTGGCAATAACGCCTCGATCGGCGATCTCAACAACGGCCAGTTCTTTGTCCAAAAGACGGACGGGCTTGTGCAATTCTATGCGCAGGCGGGCGCCTATTCGATCACGTCGCTGGGCTTGCCGTACATATCGACGGCGCTGGCGACCTGGGGAGCCAACTCGCCGGCAGGGAATTTGTGGGGCTGGTTTCCGCAGGGCTTCGTCAAGATCGTCCCGACCGACAATTTTTCCGTTCAAGCCGGCAAGTTGCCGACCCTGATCGGGGCCGAATACACTTTCGACTTCGAGAATATAAACATCGAACGCGGCTTATTGTGGAACCAAGAGCCCGCGGTCAGCAAAGGCGCCCAAGCCAATTACACCTGGGGGCCGCTCGCGTTCTCGCTGTCCTTTACCGACGGCTTCGATTCCGGCGTGTACAATTGGCTCACCGCCTCCGCTACTTATACGTTAAATCCGGCCAACTCTTTCGAGTTTGCAGCCGGCGGGAATGTCGGAACCACTCGTAACAATAATCTCAGAACTCCGATCCTACAAAGCAACTCGGAAATTTATAATTTGATCTACACGTATAACTCCGACCCATGGATCATCCAACCCTATTTCCAAGCCACTCACGTTCCGACCAATATCGGTCTTTACGGGCCGAGCGCCTCCAGCTTTGGTGGCGCGGTGCTGGTTAATTATGATGTGGGTGCCGGGTTTAATCTCGGCGGCCGGGTCGAATATATCGGAACGACAGGGAACAACAACCTGCTGTACGGGCCAGGGAGCGGGGCGTTCTCGTTGACCTTCACCCCGACTTACCAATACAAATACTTTTTCACCCGCGGCGAGGTTTCGTGGGTCAAGGCGAACAGCATTGTTTCTGGGCTGGGCTTTGGCTCCGGCGGCACGAATACGAGCCAGACCCGGGTATTGGTCGAAACCGGCATCCTGTTCTGAACCGCCCCGCCACGCCTGGACAACTGGGAGGTGCCAGCTCATTCGCGTGCCTTCCCACACTGAAGGCCTCCCGTTATATAGGGCGCCGCCGACGAGGGTCGGCGTGGTGGTGAGACGCTGAGTGCCGGATCTCGTTATCTTCGATTGCGACGGCGTCCTCGTCGACAGCGAGGGCATTTTCGCGCGTGTTCTCGGGCAATGCTTGACCGAAGCCGATTGCCCGGCGACCGCCGCCGAGGCCCTGCTGCTCGGCTTCGGCAAGAACCGCGACACCCTGACCGCGGCAGTCGAGACCCGCTACGGCCGCGCGTTGCCGGCAGGGTTTTTCGAAGCGATGCGCGAGCGCACGGCACTCGTCCTCGAACGCGAGCTGAAGCCGATCCCTGGGGTTGCGGAATTGTTGAGCGCGCTGCCAGGGGCGCGCTGCGTCGCCTCCAACGGTCACCTGCAACGGGTGCGCGAGCGCTTGGCATTGACCGGCCTGTTGCACTTTTTCGATCCGCACGTCTTCAGCGCGATAGAGGTCGCGGCCGGCAAGCCCGCCCCCGATCTGTTTCTGCTCGCCGCGACCCGGCTCGGCGTCGAGGCGGCCGATTGCGTCGTCGTCGAGGACAGCGTCGTCGGGGTCACCGCGGCGGTCGCCGCCGGCATGCCGGTCGTCGGATTTTGCGGCGGCAGCCATTGCGCCGACGACCACGCCGACCGCTTAACGGCCGCCGGCTGCGTGCGGGTCTTTTCAAATATGACCGAACTCGCGGCCTATCTCTGCGGGACACAGCCATGCGGATAATCCAGATTTCCGACACACATCTGAGCCCCGGCAAAACGCATTTCGCGGGCAATTGGGCGCCGCTCGCCGAATGGATCGCCCGAGTGCGGCCGGATCTCGTGATCCACACCGGGGATGTCACAGTCGACGGCGCCGGGATCGAGGAGGATTTGGCCTATTCCGCCCGGCTGCTGCGCGGCCTCGGCGTGCGCTGGCGTGCGGTGCCCGGCAACCACGACGTCGGCGACGCCTGCCATGCCCGCCAGCCGGTCAACGCCGAGCGGCTCGCCGCTTGGCGGCGCCATTTCGGACCCGACCGCTGGGTCGAGGATGTCGACGATGGGGCGAGGGGTTGGCGGCTCGTCGGGATCGATGCGATGCTGATCGACAGCGGCGAGGCGGAGGAAGCCGAGCAGGCCCTTTGGCTCGATCATGTCATGGAAGAGGCGGGCGGGCGCCGGATCGCCTGGTTTTTGCACCGGCCGCTGTTTCTCGACAGCCCCGAGGAGGGCGACACCGGCTATTGGTCGGTCAAACCGCAGCCGCGCGCCCGGCTCATGGCGCTGGTGCGCCGTCATCGCGTGGCGCTCGTCGCCAGCGGCCATCTGCACAAGGCACGGGACTTTCGGCACGGCGGCACCCGCTATGTCTGGTCGCCGGCGTCGAGCTTTCTGGTCGGTCAGAGCCAGCCGGAGATGCCCGGCGAAAAGCGGCTCGGCGCCGCCCTTTACGATTTCCGCGCGACACTCGCGGCCGAAATCGCCGACATTCCCGGCTTGACCCGGCACTGGCTCGACGACGTCATCCAGGAGGTATACCCGCGCCCATCCTCTTCTACGGCGGCCGGCTGACGGTAACGGCTTCGATGGTGCCGCGGGCGAGGCGGAAAACCCGATCTTGCGGCACCGGCAGGGTTAACGCCGTGGCGCGCGGCAGGCCGCCGTAAAGACCGCGCAACACGCGGCTGACCAGGCCGTGAGCGACGACGATTATCGCCGCTGCTTGATCCTGCTCGCCGAGCCACTCGCCGACGCGCGCGGCGAACGCGGAGTAGCTTTCGCCGCCGGGGGCGCGGAAATACCATTCGTGGCGCCCGTCGCCGTCGAAAACTCCCGGCGAACGCGCTTCGACCGCGCGGTAGGTCAGCCCGTCCCATGAGCCGACGGTCAGCTCGCGCAGCCGCTCGTCGATGCGCAGCGCGCCCCCGCCGCCAAGCTCTTCGCGGATGAGCTCGGCGGTGCGGCGGGCCCGGCCTTGGGGGCTCGCGACGATCACAGCCGATGCGGCTTCCGGCAAGCTCGCTAATAGCTGGCCGGTCGCGTGGGCCTGCGCGATGCCGCGCTCGGTCAACGGCGAATCGAAGCGGCCCTGGAACCGCCGCTCCAAATTCCACTCGGTCTCGCCGTGGCGCACGAGCAGGATCGTCACGGCGCAGGCTGCGGATTGCGCAGCCGATACAGCACATGCCGCTTCAGCGGACCCTCGGGCACATTCGGGTGGTCGTAGTCGTCGTCCGGGTCATGCTTCATGCCGAGCCGTTCCATGACGCGGCGCGAGCGCAAATTGGCCGGCACCGTCACCGCGACGATCTCGGGAAGCGCAAGCTTGTCGAACCCGTAATCGAGCGTCGCGCGCGCCGCCTCGGTGGCATAACCCCGGCCCCAATAGGAGCGCACGAGCCGCCAGGCGACCTCGACCGCCGGGGTGAAATGCGCTTGGTAGGAAGTGTTAAAAAGACCGACGACGCCGATGAAGCTCGCCTCGCCGGGCAGCTCGACGACCCATTGGCCGAACCCATGCTGCCGCCAATGCTTGTGCGCCCTCGCCGCCCAAGCCTCGCAGGCGGCGCGATCCGGAAACGGCCGCAAAAATTCCATAACCGCGGGATCGGCAGACATCGCGGCAAAAGCGGCCACATCTTCGTGGCGCCAGGGCCGCAACAGCAGACGCGCGGTGCGCAGCGAAAGGGTCATGGCTATTTCTTCTCGCCGGTGCGGCCGGTCATCGGCGTTATAAGCATCTGCTGCAATTGGTCAAACCCCTTCACGTAGCAGGCGGTCAGGTTTCGATCATCGCCTTGGTGTCCACGGCCTTCCGCACCGGGCTGCACTCGGACAGCCCGAGAGTCCGCGCGCCCTCCCCTCCTCCGCCGTGCCGTCGATGCCGAGCTACGGCTTCTCGCTCCGCGCCACGCCCACGGCAATCCCGCGCATGACGATAGCCCGCGGCGATCTCGTTTACCCATAGAAGAAAACGAAAAATGGTAAACCGGAGGCGGAGAGGCGCGTTGACAACGACCCGGCGATCTGCCCCATTCGGTCGTCAATCGGATATCGTCGGGCAGATCGCCGTCACAGCGCGACGGCGTCAGACGATCTGTCGAGGGGAGAGCGCATGTTTCGACGCAAGAGCTGCTGGGCCGTTCTCGTGCTGAGCGTTCTCGTGCTGGCGGTCAGCGGCGCCGATGCGCAGCAAGCCGAACGCGG
>DATKHX010000599.1:0-3882 GCA_035510075.1 Allostellaceae bacterium | reverse complement strand
CCGGCGGCCATCTCGGTCGATTCAGAGGACCGGGTCTACTGCTTCAATCGCAACGATGCGCACCCGGTGGTGATCTTCGACCGCGACGGCAATTTCGTCGGCTCGTGGGGCGAGGGGCTGTTCCGCTTTCCGCACGCGATCCGCATCGTGCAGGAAGGCGGCCGCGATGTCGTGTGGCTGACCGACGAGCACCATGCCCAGTTCTATAAATTCACCACCGACGGCAAGCTGCTGCAAACGATCGGCGATAAGGGCGCGCGCTCCGACACCGGCGTGCCGCCCGACGATTTCGCCTCCTCGGCCTGGAAGAAGGTCACGCATGGCGGCGGCCCGTTCAATCTGCCGACCGACATTGCGTTTGCACCGAGCGGCGAGTTCTTCATCAGCGATGGCTACGGCAACGCCCGCGTCCACAAATTCGCGGCCGACGGCAAGTTGCTGTTTTCGTGGGGCGAGCCGGGGACCGCGCCCGGCCAGTTCAACCTGCCGCACGGGGTGTGGATCGACCGGCGCGGGCGCCTTCTGGTCGCCGACCGCGAAAACGACCGGGTGCAGGTCTTCGACCAGGGCGGGAAATTGCTCGAGGTGTGGCCGACCGAGCTGATCGGCCCGGCGTTTTTCTATGTCGACGACGAGGACACCGTTTACATCCCCGAGCACAATGGCGGGATGATCAGCGTCCTTACCCTCGACGGCGAGCGGCTCGCGCGCTGGGGCGACGGCCCGGTCAACCGATCCTGCCACGGCATCTGGTGCGACTCGCACAAGGATCTCTACGTCGTCCAGCCCGGCGATTGGGGGCGCGTGCGCCGCGTCGTCAAATACACGCGTCAATAGCCGCATCCGAGGGAGCATGCAGCGGTCGTTCGGCGCGAGAATGACCGCTGCGGCTCTCGTCGCCACGGAACGATGAAGCCAACCGGATCGGCTGCGGCGGAGGCCTTTCCGTTTCAAGGGGCGTTTGTAATTGCAGTAAATCGATTTGTCCCTGACATGTAAAAGCATTTCATTTTTCGATTTGGTCATGTGAAAATAATAGGATTAACACGAGGGCCGGCGTTGCTCAGCTCGGCGGCAAGCGTGCGCTACTCTAAGCTTGGCATCCACGGGAAATCGTGATTGGCTGATTTTCGCGATCCAATAGCGGCTCGAGTGAAAGCGCAGGTTGGTCGACAACTGTCGTCGCCTCGCGCCCACGAAGGAGGTGATTGAAATGGGATACAGCCTCGAACAATTCTCGGCGGAATGCCGCCGCATCCTCGGGCAAGATTCCGGCGTCGAGGGGCGCAAGCAGGTGTGTGCGCTGGTCCGCGACGTGCTGAAGGACGACGGCTTCGTCGCCGCCCATCTCGGTGACGAGGTGCCCGCCCGCAAGGTGCTGTACGAAGACCCCGAGCTCGGCTTTTGCATCCTCGGCCATGTCAACCATGGCGCCAACGAGAGCAAGCCGCACGATCACGGCCCGTCCTGGGCGATCTACGGCCAGGCGCGGGGCGAGACGGTGATGACAGACTACGAGCCGGTGGCGCGCCCCGGCGAGGGAAAGCCCGGGAAGGCACGCTCGATCAAGGTCTATACCCTTACCCCCGGCATGGCCTACCTCTACAACGAGGGCGACCTGCATTCGCCGCGGCGCGAGGGCACGACGCGCCTGATCCGCATCGAAGGCAAGAACATGGAAAAAGTGCAGCGCTTCCCCTACGAGCGCGTCGCCTGAGACGACCGATCGACGATTGGGACGCCGCGGTCCCAGGAACTCCGCGGATCAGGCATCCGGCGCCGCCAGAAAATTCGCGCAGCGTCGCGCGCTGGTGGCTTCCGACGCGAAAAAGTCCTCGCCGAGATCGAAGCCGGCGGCCGGGCGCTCGATGACGAGCCGTACCCCATGCTGGCTTGCGATGTCGGCGAGCCGGCCGGCGACATCGCTGCCGCCGGTGAAGATCACAGCTTCGGTTTGTGCCCGGATCGCGGCCAGCACCGCGCCGGGCCGGTCGCCGCAATCGAGCAACGCGGAGAACCGGGCGCGGGGGACGGCCTCGCGTGCGGCAGTGACGAGCGCTCCGAACCAGCCGGGGCCGGCGTAAATTCCGGCATTGGGGGCGCTGGCGAGGATCAAGGGCTGATCGAAGCGTGCGGCGGCCTGCAGCGCGCCGACCGCGTGCGCGAGCGTGTGGACGACGACAACCGCGTCGGGTGGTTGCCCCTCACCCCGACCCTTTCCCGGCAAGCGGGGCGAGGGGGAGGGTGTCGCGTCTGTCGGACCGTCGTTGACGTTCAGTGCATCTGGCCGAAGAGGGCGGCGACCTCGACCATGCGGTTCGAAAAGCCCCATTCGTTGTCGTACCAGGAGAGGACGCGCACAAAGCTCTTGTCGAGGACTTGGGTCTGGGTCACGTCGAAGGTCGAGCTGTGCGAGTCGTGATTGAAGTCGACCGAGACGGTCGGCGCCTTGTTGATGCCGATGATGCCTTTGAGCCGGTTCGATTTTGCCGCGTCCTCCATCAGCCCATTGACCTCGTCGGCCGAGGTTTCGCGCGCCGCGTCGAACTTGAAGTCGATTAGCGACACGTTGGCGGTCGGCACCCGGATCGCGGTGCCGTCGAGCTTGCCCTGCAATGCCGGCAATACCAGCCCGACCGCCTTTGCCGCCCCGGTTGAGGTCGGGATCAGCGACAAGTTAGCGGCGCGCGCGCGGCGCAGATCCGAGTGCAAGGTGTCCTGCAGGCTCTGGTCGCCTGTATAGGAATGGATCGTCGTCATATAGCCGCGCTCGATGCCGATCCCCTGATGCAATACATAGGCGACCGGGGCGAGGCAGTTGGTCGTGCACGAGGCGTTCGAGACGACCTGGTGCGCAGCACTTAGCTCGTCGTGGTTGACGCCCATCACCACGGTCATGTCGGCGCCGTCGGCCGGGGCCGAGATGATGACGCGCCTAGCGCCGGCTTCGAGGTGCTTCGCCGCAGCTTCGCGCTTGGTGAAGATCCCGGTGCATTCGAGCGCGACATCGACGCCGAGCTTGCCCCACGGCAGTTTCGCCGGGTCGCGCTCGGCGGTAACGGTAATCTTGCCGCGGCCGATATCCATCCAATTGTCGCCGGTCGTGATCTCGCCCGGAAAGCGGCCGTGCACGCTGTCGTAGCGCAACAGGTGCGCATTGGTCTCGACCGGGCCGAGATCGTTGATCGCGACGACCTCGATTTCCGTGTGCTTGTGCTCGTATGCCGCGCGCAAAACGAGCCGGCCGATGCGGCCGAAACCGTTGATTGCAACCCGCACAGCCATGGCCCGCTCCTCCCGAAATGCTTTCGCCAATCTATAGAAGCGAGCGGGCGGCCTCGGCAACCTTTTCGGGCGTGATCCCGAAATGCGGATAGAGGGCCTCGCCCGGTGCGGAGGCGCCAAACCCGTGCATGCCGATAAAGGCGCCGTGCCGGCCGATCCAGCGGTGCCAGCCGAGACCGACCGCGGCTTCGACCCCGACCCGGGGTGCAGTGCCGAGGACCTGGTCGCGATATTCCCTTGGCGCGGCCTCGAACAATTCCCAGCACGGCATCGACACGACGGCGGCCTGGACCCCGTCTTTGGCGAGGGCCTCGCGCGCCATCATCGCGATCGACACCTCGGAGCCCGAGGCGATCAGCGTCACCTGGCGCATGCCCTCGGCCTCGGCCAATACATAGGCGCCATGCGCCGAGCGATTGTCTTCCGACGGCTCGCGTCGCAGCAATGGCAACGCCTGGCGGGTCAATGCCATCAGCGACAGCGCGTCGCTGCGATGCAGCGCGAGCGCCCAGCATTCGGCGGTCTCGACCGGGTCGGCCGGGCGGTAGACATAGAGGCCCGGGATCGCGCGCAACGCGGCGAGATGCTCGACCGGCT
>DATKHX010000598.1:0-4997 GCA_035510075.1 Allostellaceae bacterium | reverse complement strand
CACCTTGGCGACGGCGATGGATTTGGGGCGCAAAATAGGAAAAATCAGTGCGATGGCCGGCAATGGCGACGGCTTTGTCGCCAACCGCAGCCGCACCCCCTTCGGCACCGAGATGATCATCATGCTCGAAGAGGGGGCGCTCCCCGAGCAGGTCGACAAGGTCATGGTCGATTTCGGCTATCCGATCGGGCCGTTCGCCACCTCGGACCTCTCGGGGCTTGACATCGGCTACGACAGCCGCCAGCGGCGGGCCGCGCAAAACCCCAATTACCGCAAAATGCCGATCGCCGATGCGATCGTCGAGATGGGGCGGCTCGGGCAAAAGACCGGTGCGGGCTGGTTCAAATACGAGCCCGGCGACCGCACCCCGCACCCCGACCCCGAAGTCGCCCGCATCATCAAGGAAAAAGCAGCCGAGATGGGCGTCGAGCAGCGCGAGTTCACCGACGAGGAAATCCTGCGCCGGCTGCTCTTTGCCTCGGTCAACGAGGCCTGCCGCATCCTCGACGAGGGCAAGGCCTACCGCGCCAGCGACATCGACGTGATGTGGCTGAACGGCTTTGGCTTCCCGCGCTATCGCGGCGGCCTGATGTATTGGGCCGACGGCATCGGCACGGGCGAGGTCTACCGCCAGATCGCCGCCTGGCACCAGCAATACGGCGAGCGCTGGGCCCCGTCGCCCTACCTGCGCCGGCTCGCCGAAACCAACACCCCCTTCCGCGACGCCAAACCCTCGCGGCCAATGTAACCGAGCCCGGCCGCGTCGGTCACAGTGTGAGCTGGATGTGGAAGTCGAAGATCCAGGTGTTCGGATGCGTCGATGTCGCGCCGGGGCGGATGTCGTATTGGACGCCCGGCCGGAAAAACAGCGAAGGGGTCAGTTGAAAGGCGTAGTTGAGTTCGACAAGCTGCTCGCTGGTCTGGATCGGCAATCCAGCTGTCTCCAGCTGAAACTGAAACCGTGGATTGATCGTGGTCCGCACCCAGCCGAGGGATAGGAGGTCCAGCTCACGGCCCGGAAAAACGCCGCGGGAAGCAAATCCCGCCTCATAATCATTTTTGAACTTCGCGGTGTTCTGATCGCTGACGGTAAAGACGCCGAACAGCGCCAGTCCCTCGAGACGCCTTGGACCCCACTTGATAATTTGCTGTGCGGCTTCGAGATAAAGACCGTACCTCCCCTCGTCGAATTCTTTGGGATTGGCCAAATTCGGGGCCGCCGACGAATCGTAATAAGCTCCGAGATTATAGGTTCCACCATAATCTCCGGGGTTCTTGCCGATCTGGTATTTGACTTCTATTGGCGCGATCACCCCGGTGTTGCCGCTGAAGTTGAGCTTGAAGCCGTCCTGTCTGAGAGTGTAGAGGGGGTTTGCATCGACGGCGGCGGCTTGAAGCTGAAGTTCGTCCGTGATGTGCCATTTGACGCGACCGGTCCATCTGCCAGCCGGCGCATCCGCCCATGCGCTGTTGTCGAACAGAGTTATCGGATGGCCGCAGAGCGCATCGTTGGTGAAGTTGCAGAGATAAGGCAATTGCGCAAAATCGTTGCCCATCGGATAGAACCCGACCTTCAAAGCGAGTTCCTTCGAGTAGAGAAATTTCTCGACGCTGATCTCGTTGAAGCGCAGATTCTGTCCTTGTCCAAAGATCGACTGATAGGGGAAATAGCCGCCGGTTCTGTCGGTTAGGTTCCTGCCGGCGCGGTCGGTCATCGCGTAGCGCGCGATGGCGTCGGGCCAAACACCCAGCTTGTCGAGATCAAAGCTGACGCCGAAGTCGACTTGCTGGGCATAGGCGGTGCCGGTGCCATGGACGCCGCTCGTGTTGGATGCGGTCTGACTAATGTAATGCGCAATGAAATCGATCCCGTCCTCCGCGAGTTTCTTGCGGAGCGGCAAATCGCCAAACAACGGAAGCTGGAGGTCGTAGTCGAGTTGGGCTTGCGGCGAGATCACCGCCGGGTTGGTTAAAGGCGTTATTACGGGTGCCTGTGACAGCGACGCCCCCGGGACGAGCGGCGGCGAGGGTTGCGCGGGTCGGTTGGCCGTGTCTGTTGTCACGGGCGACGCCGGCGCGCTTGGGACGACCGCGGGCGAGATTTGCGCGGTTTGGGCCAAACCGTGCCGGGCGGCAAGTACCGCTCCGAGAAAACAAAAACATAGGATGACGCGAGCCCAGCATTGCACGCCAAGGCGAGCTGGCGATCTCACTTGTCTCGTGCGGCGGATGGTTGGCTCGCGACGTGCCGCGGCCCTCTCGGGTGACCATCTCGGCTCGATCGACAGGCGGCGAACCCACCACCGCTGCGCTGGGCCCGGCCACTCGGATGTCCCGCGGCGGCATCCTTGCAATGTCGGACCCTCCACAATAGCGTGGTCCGCCCAGGCTTGCGGCATATGATCCGGAATTATCGCATGGCAGGAAGCGATCAGCAACCTAAGCGCGTTTGGTCCGCTGCCCTCGCGCACACCCTGGTAAAACCGCTGATCATCGTGGTGATGGGTGTCTCCGGATCGGGCAAAAGCACAGTCGCAGCCCTGCTCGCGGCCGCACTGGGCTGCCAGTTTCAGGAAGGCGACGACCTCCACCCGCCCGAGAATGTCGCGAAAATGCGCGGCGGGATTGCGTTGACCGACGCCGATCGGATCCCCTGGCTCCGCAAGATCGCCGCGGAAATCGACGACTGGCGCGCGCGGAGCGAACGCGGCGTGCTGACCTGTTCGGCGCTCAAGCGATCCTACCGCGACATCATCATCGGCGATCGCGAAGACGTGGTGCTGGTCTACCTCAAAGGATCGCGCGATCTGATTCATCAGCGCATGGCCGCGCGGCACGAGCACTTCATGCCGATTGGCTTGCTCGACAGCCAGTTCGCGACATTGGAGGAGCCGACGCCGGACGAGCATCCGATCATCGTCGATGTCGGCGGCAAACCGGCCGAGATCGCCCATGAGATCGTGCGGCAGCTCGAAGCCCGGCAGGATGAGACCGACGGGTCCGCACTACCTCCCACGACCAGCCCGCGAGACGAGGGATGACCGCCGTGCCCGCCGCCCTCCGCATCCCAAGGGTGCGCTGGGGGATCGGCGTCCTGCTCGGGGCCGGGATTCTGGTCAATTATTTCGATCGGATCAACCTCTCCGTTGGCGGACCACAGCTGCAGCAGGAATTCGGTCTGACCGATGCGGAGCTCGGCTGGCTTTTCAGTGGGCTATTCTGGCCCTACGCCGTGATGCAAATCCCGACGGGCATGATCCTCGACCGCTTTGGCGTCACTTTGGTCAATCGGTTCAGCACATTTCTGTGGTCCGTCGCCTCTACCGCGACGGCCTTCGCCAGCGGCTTCGGCGGCATTCTGGCGGCGCGCGTTCTGCTGGGCGCCGCAGAAGCGCCAAGCTTCCCGGCAAGCTCTAAAGCGACTGGTTACTGGTTCCCCCGCCAGGAACGCTCGCTCGCGACAGCGATCTTCGACGCCGCTGCAAAGTTCTCCAACGTGATTGGTATACCGCTGGTGGCCCTGGTGGTGGTGCAGTTCGGCTGGCGGTGGGGCTTCGGCATGACCGGTGTGCTGAGCTTCCTCTATTTCCTCGCCTTCCTGATCGTCTACCGCGATCCCAGCAAACATCCGCATTTGAGTCCGGCCGAGCGCCAATACATCCGCGCCGGCGGGGCCACCCCCGAAGGCCCGGCCCAGAGCGGCGAAGTCGCCATGCTCGGCTATCTCCTGCTCAATCGGAAGGTATGGGGGCTGACCATCGGCTTTGCGGCCTATGGTTATTCCTTTTACCTGTTCCTTACTTGGCTGCCGAACTACCTCGAGCAGTCGATGCACATGAGTGTGCTGAAATCTGCCGGATACGCCGCTATCCCTTGGATGTGCGCCACGGTCGCGGATCTCGTCGTCGGCGGCTGGCTGATCGATCATCTGATCAAGCGGGGCTATGACGAAACGCCGGTGCGCAAGACCGTGCTCGTGCTCGGTATGCTGCTCGGCCTCGCCGTATTCGGCGCCACGTTCACGACCGATCCCGTCTGGGCGATTTTCTGGATATCGATCGCGCTGAGCGGGTTGGCAGCGGCAGCGCCGGTGGGATGGTCGATACCGTCCCTGATCGCGCCTCGCGGCGGCACCGCCACGATCGGCGGAATCATGAATTTTTTGAACAACATGATGGGTGTGGTGGCGCCGATAACCACGGGCTACATCGTCGGGGCGACGCACTCCTTCACCGGCGCATTTCTGGTCGCCGGCATCGTGCTGGTCGTCGGCATCGTCGCTTACGTCCTCATCCTGGGCCGACTGGAGCCGATCGCCGATCCGCCGGAATTACACTGATCGCCGAAACGTAGGTCGGAACAGCGTCGCGCACCCCGCCGGTTTCGAGGATGCGGTGGCCTTGCCGGGGCGGCCGAACAACTTGCACATTTTCCGCTTATTGCGCGCGGGGTGATTGCTCCTACTTACCCTTTGCGAGAGGGAGGATGGGTAAGTCGGAGGTGGTTTCCCGTAAATTCCCGGTTAGCGGGTTCGAATTCCCGTTTATGGCATTTTTAATTCGCGGTTCCTCGATGCTGAAATTTCCACTATCGCATTGATATTTACTGTGTTTCTGAGGATCAAAGCAAAAAATCCCGGTAAATTCCCGATTCCACGGGAATTTGCACTCATGCCGCAAGCGGTGGTCGCCATCGTTGTGGGTCCTCGGGGGTGGACGGGGCGGGGTGGGGCGAGTAGCGTCGCGGCCCGATTTCCAGCGGAGACGATGATGCGACCTTCGGGGCGTGCGCCCGATACGATGCGGCCGGTCAGCCTCGAACCGGGTGTCGCCAAATATGCAGAGGGCTCGTGCCTCGCCAAATTCGGCGACACTCATGTGTTGTGCGCCGCCACGGTCGAGGAGCGGGTGCCGCCGTTTTTGCGCAATTCAGGCAAGGGGTGGGTCACCGCCGAATACGGCATGCTGCCGCGTTCCACCTTGACCCGCACCGACCGC
>DATKHX010000597.1:0-6668 GCA_035510075.1 Allostellaceae bacterium | reverse complement strand
GTCGGCGGGGCCGGCATCGCCTGCCAACGCCGGGAGGCTCGCGGTTTCGATCCCGGTGGCGGTCAGCGGTGCGGCGGTCTCGTCTACAAGGGCCTGCGGCCACGCGATCTCGCCCTCGGCAGCTGCCGGTTGCCCGTCGGGACGCTCGACCGCGTCGTCCGCGGCGCTGTCGGTGTCGCTCGTCACGATCTCCACCGTGTCGGCCGCCGGCCTCCCGATTTCGAGGCTCGTTCCCACACCTTCCTCGCGTCGGCCGCGCCGTCGTCCACCTCGGCGGCCGCGGCGGCGCCGCAGGTGGGCCTCGTCGTCTTCGTCGCCGGCCTCAACCTCGCCTTCCGATGTCGATGCCGAGGCGGGCTCCGCCGCCGGCTCCTCTGCTTCCTCGGCGCTGGCCAACGACGGCGCCCGGGCTCGCTCGTCTTCGTGACGCCGACGACGGCGGCGGCGCCGCCGCGAGCGGACCCGGTCTTCTTCGCTCTCGTGCTCGGGTCGTTCGGCATCCTCGACCTCGACCAGATCGTCGCCCTCTTCTTCGGCTTCGTCGGGTTCGGCTTCCGGCGTCTGGGTGAGTGGCGCCGGCACCGCCGTCACGGCTTCGCCAGGCTCCAAGGCACGCAGCCTTTCGAGCCGGAAGGCCGGCGGGATCAGCGCGTCGTCGCGCGCCATCAACACGCGGATGCCGTATCGCACTTCGAGTTGCGCCAAAGAATCGCGCTTGTTGTTCAAGATGTAGAGTGCCACGGTCGTCGGCACGTAGACGCAGACCTCGGCCGAGCGGCGCCGCATGCCCTCCTCCTCGATCGAGCGCAACACGTAAAGCGCCGTCGATTCGGTCGAGCGGATAAACCCGGTGCCGCCGCAATGCGGACAGGGTTGCGTCGAGGCTTCGACGAGCGACGGCCGCAGCCGCTGGCGCGACATTTCCAACAGGCCGAACGGGCTGATGCGCCCGACCTGGATGCGGGCGCGGTCGCTTTTCAGCGCCTCCTTGAGCTTCCGCTCGACCGCGCCCTGATTGCGGTGCTCCTCCATATCGATGAAATCGATGACGATCAGCCCAGCGAGGTCGCGCAGCCGCAATTGCCGCGCGATCTCCTCGGCCGCTTCGAGATTGGTGCGCAGCGCGGTCTCTTCGATGTTGCGCTCGCGCGTCGAGCGGCCCGAATTGACGTCGATCGCGACTAGCGCCTCGGTCTGGTCGATCACGACGTAGCCGCCCGAGCGCAATTGCACGAGGGGCGAGTGGATCGCGTCGATCTGGCTCTCGACCTGGAACCGGTGCAACAGCCCGATCTGTGGGTCGCGATAGGGCTGCACCCGCTTGGCATGGCTCGGCATCAGCATCTTCATGAACGACTTTGCCGTGCGATAGCCGTCTTCGCCCTCGACCAGCACCTCGTCGATGTCGCGGGTGTAAAGGTCGCGGATCGAGCGCTTGATCAGGTCGCCTTCTTCATAGATCAAGGCCGGTGCCGTCGAGCGCAGGGTCAGGTCGCGGATTTCGTTCCATAGCCGCAGCAGGTATTCGTAGTCGCGCTTGATTTCGGCTTTCGACCGCTCGGCGCCGGCGGTGCGGACGATCACCCCCATCCCCTCGGGGATGTCGAGCTCCTCGAGGATCTCCTTCAACCGCCGGCGGTCGCTGAGGTTCGTGATCTTACGCGACACCCCGCCGCCACGCGCGGTGTTCGGCATCAGCACGCAATAGCGCCCGGCGAGCGACAGATAAGTCGTCAGCGCCGCACCCTTGTTGCCGCGCTCCTCCTTGGTGACCTGGACCAGCATGATTTGCCGGCGCTTAATCACCTCCTGGATCTTGTAGTGCCGGTGTGCGCGCGAGCGCTGGTGCTCGGCTTCCTCGAACTCGTCCCCGCCGAGAGTTTCGACGATTTCGGCGTCGCCGTTCACGCCGTTGAGCGCGCTGCCGGGCTCGGCCAAGGGCCCGGTCTCGTCGGGTGCCGCAATCGGGTCGCCGGCGCGGGCAACATCGTCCGCGGCCGAAGCCGCCGCCCATAGCGCTGTCGTCGCGAACAGTTGCTCGGCGGCGGCGGTCTCGGTATGGAAGGGCAGCTCCGGCGCCTCCTCGGGCTCCGGCTCTGTCTCCTCGGTCCATCTCGACCCCGCTTCCCCGAGTTCGGGCTCGGCTCCCTCGGCCTCTACCTCCGTCGCAAGCTCTGCCGCCGGCTCCGGCAGCGCCGCGGCGTCCGGCAGCCCGGCCGCGGGCACCCATCCGGGCGAGACGAGGAAGGGCGGCCCTTCCTCCCAGGGTAGCCCGGCGGCTTCCTGCGTTCCTTCGTCCGGACCCGGCGCATCGTCGCCCGCCTCTGCCCAGGCTGGTTCGGAAAAAGATGATCCGCCGTCGCCGGCATCGTCGCCGCCCGGCCCGATCGGGACGACCGCCACCGGCTCCGGCAGCGCGTCCTCGAGCGGCACGCCGCCCTCGTCGGCAGCCTCGGCGGCGCCGTCCGGCGCCGCTAATTCGCGAGGTTGGGGATCGGTGCCGAGCTCCCTCCGGTCGGCAATCGGGATCCGGTAATAATCAGCGTGGATCTCGCTAAAAGCAAGAAAGCCATGTCGGTTGCCGCCGTATTCTACAAAGGCCGCTTGCAGCGATGGTTCGACTCTTGTAACCTTCGCGAGATAGATGTTGCCTTTGACTTGCCTTTTGGTGGAAGATTCGAAATCGAATTCTTCGAGACGGTTGCCATTGAGAACCACCACCCGAGTCTCTTCGGGGTGGGTGGCATCGATAAGCATGCGCTTTGCCATTCGGGTGTAGCTCCGAGGCTCGCTGCCGCGGCCGCGTCAACTTCGGCGGGCGGCGCGATCCCGTGTGCAAGGAAGCCGGCAACACCTGAACTCATGCGCTCTGGGTACGATTGCGTATCAGCCACGGCGAATCTCGTCAGGACGGCTTCGGGTTCCTACAATCCGCTGCGCCCGGCGCTTTCGCCCGCCGTGGCGGCGACATGCCGCCGATCATACGGGCTCAACTCGCGACTCCTGCCGGGCCGGCGCCCGGCAGGTGGGACGGCGGTTTTTCGCAAACACCAATGTATATAGTGTGCTGGGTTGCGACAATGTTTTCGTCCGGGGGCGGGGCCGGGCGCGGACGCGGCATAACCGCCGTGCGCGGCAAAACCTTCGTGGACGAACGGCTTTGCCATCGCATATAAGGCGCTGCCGCGCCGGATCGGAAGGGTCACGGCCGTCGGCGGCAACAGGAGCGCTCGCGTCTCGCCGCGTCGAACAGATGGTCAAGCTCATCCGGTTTCTTTTCGTCTGCGCCGTGATCCTGGCAATTGCCGGCTGCGGGATGGTCGGCATCACAATCTGGTATTTCGGCCGCGACCTGCCGGACTATCAGCAGCTGGCGCATTACCAGCCGCCGATCATGACCCGGGTTCAGGCCGGCGACGGCCGGCTGCTCGCTGAATATGCCACCGAACGGCGAATTTTCGTTCCGATCCAGGCGATCCCCAAGCGCGTCATCGACGCTTTCGTTTCCGCCGAAGACAAAAATTTCTACACCCATCACGGGGTCGACCCGGTGTCGATCATCCGCGCCGCGATCACCGATGTCGGCCGGCTGCGATCCAGCCGCCGGCCGATCGGCGCGTCGACGATCACCCAGCAGGTCGCCAAAAACATGCTGCTCTCGAACGAGGTCTCGCTGACCCGCAAGATCAAGGAGGTGCTGCTGGCGACTCGGATCGAAGCGGCAATGCCGAAGGAGCGGATCCTCGAGCTTTACCTGAACGAGATCTATCTCGGCTCGGGCGCCTATGGCATCGCGGCCGCAGCGCTGACCTATTTCGACAAGCCGCTCGACGATTTGAGCTTGGGCGAAGCCGCGTTTCTGGGCGGTTTGCCAAAGGCGCCAAACCGCTACAACCCGGCCCATTTTCTCGATGCGGCGACGGCGCGCCGCGACTGGGTGCTCGACCGCATGGTCGAGGACGGCGTCGCGGCTCGTGCTGCCGCCGACGAGGCCGAGGCGCAGCCCCTCGTGCTGCATCACCGCCAGCAAGAGGAACAGGTCAAAGCGCCCTATTTTGCTGAGGAGGTGCGCCGCGAGCTGCTCGCGCGGTACGGCGAAAAGACGCTTTACGGTGCTGGCCTGGCGGTGCGCACCAGCCTCGATCCACGCCTCCAGGCTGCCGCCGACAAGGCGTTGCGCAACGGGCTGATCGCTTACGACCATGGCCACGAAGGCTGGCGCGGGGCGATCGCCCATATCGATCCCAAGGGCGACTGGGCCGCGCATCTGGCCGTGGTCCCCGTCCCCGCGGTGGTGACGGATGTCGGCTGGCGCCTGGCGGTCGTGCTGCGCACCACGCCGGGAGTGGCGGCGATCGGCTTTGCCGACGGCGACAGCGGGCATGTCCCGTTCGCCCAGATGCGCTGGGCGCGGCCGCGCCACCCGGGCGGCAGCCTCGGCCCGTTCCCGCGCGGCGCCGGCGATGTCGTCAAGCCGGGCGACGTTGTCATGGTGGCGCCCGTCCCCGCCGAGCCGGCAAGGACCGACGCCTCAGACGCCTCAAAAGATACCGCCGGCGCCGCCAAGGAGACGAAAAAGACCGCGGCAGCCGCGCGCGACCCCGCGGCCTTCACCTTGTGCCAGGTGCCGGAGGTGTCGGGCGCTCTCGTCGTGATGGACCCGCACACCGGGCGTGTGTTGGCGCTGAGCGGCGGCTTCAGCTTTGCGATCAGCCAGTTCGACCGGGCGACCCAGGCCTATCGACAGACCGGCTCGGCGATCAAGCCGTTCGTCTTTCTGACCGCGCTCGACCACGGCTTCACGCCGTCGAGCAAGGTCAGCGACGCGCCGATCTCGCTGCCGCAAGGCCCGGGGCTGCCGATGTGGACGCCGACCAATTACGAGGGCGAGCGGTTTCGCGGCCCGACCCCGCTGCGCATCGGGCTCGAACAGTCGATCGACACCTTGACGGTCCGCCTCGCGACGATGATCGGCATGGATTCGATCGCCAAGACGATCGAGAGCTTTGGCATCCTCGACCACGTCCCGCACGAATATGCGATCACCCTCGGCGCCGGCGCCACCACCCCGCTGCGGTTGACCACCGCCTATGCGATGATCGTCAACGGCGGCAAGCGCATCACTCCGACCGTGATCGATCGGGTTCAAGACCGCAACGGCAGGACCATCTTCCGCGCCGACAACCGCCCTTGCGACGGCTGCACCGACGACGATTGGCGCCATCAGCCGGTGCCGGCGCTGCCCGATATCCGCGAGCAGGTCGCCGACCCGGGCTCCGCCTATCAGCTGGTGACGATGATGCAGGGGGTCGTCGAGCGTGGCACCGGCGACGCGGTCAAGGCGGTCGGCAAACCGATCGCCGGCAAGACCGGGACGACCAACGAGTTTCGCGATGCGTGGTTCGAAGGCTTCAGCCCCGATCTCGCGGCCGGCGTCTATGTCGGCTACGACGAGCCCGACAGCCTCGGCAAGGACGAGACCGGCGGCCACGTCGCCGCCCCGATCTTCCGAGACTTTATGATCGACGCGCTCGACAACACGCCGGCGATCGATTTCCGCATCCCGCCGGGCCTGCGCCTCTATCGCGTCAGTGCCGCCACCGGGCTGCCTGTCTCGGGCAACGAGCCATCGATCTACGAGGCCTACAAGCCGGGAACGGAACCGGGCAAGAGCGCCCATGTCGCCGCGCAGGCGAATTCCGGCGAGGAAGACGGCGCGCCGGCCGCCGCCGCTGGCGATGCCGGGGCGAGCGATTCCGGCGCCGCCGATGCCGGGAGCGCCGATGCGGCGCCGCCGGGCGCCGCCGCATCGGGTGGTCCGAGCGGTGCTCCCGCCCCGAGCAGCGCCATGCTGCCGCAGCACGGCGCTCCCGCCGGCGGCACCGGCGGCCTATATTAGCGAACAGCGAAACCGACGAGCGGGGCAGGGCATGCGCGCCGAGATCGAGGCGGCGGCCGGCGACATCAGAAAGTCGCTGGCGCTGCTGAGGAGGCATCTTTGACTGGGATACCGCGACAAGGCGGCTCGCCGAGCTGAACGCCGCGGCCGAGAACCCGCGCCTGTGGGACGACCCCGCGGCGGCGCAAAAGCTGTTGCGCGAGCGCACCCGGCTCGACCACGCGATTTCGGGCTATCGGCGCATCGCGCGCGAAGTCGAGGACGCGCTCGAGCTGATCGAGTTGGGCGAGGCCGAGGGCGAGCCAGCAATCGTCGCCGAGGCCGAGGCGAGCCTCGAAAAACTGCGCGCCGAGGCCACCCGGCGCGAGCTCGAAAGCTTGCTGTCGGGCGAGGCCGACGCCAACGACTGCTATCTCGAAGTCCATGCCGGCGCCGGCGGCACGGAAGCCCAGGACTGGGCCGAGATGCTGCTGCGCATGTATGCGCGCTGGGCCGAGCAGCATGGCTACAAGGTCGAATGGATCGAGGAAAGCCCGGGCGAAGAGGCCGGCATCAAATCGGCGACGCTCCGGGTCGTCGGCGAGAACGCCTATGGCTGGCTCAAGACCGAGAGTGGCGTCCACCGCCTCGTGCGCATCTCGCCTTTCGATTCCAATGCGCGCCGCCACACCAGCTTCGCGTCGGTCTGGGTCTATCCCGTGGTCGACGACAAGATCGAGGTGGCGGTCGAGGACAAGTATCTCCGCGTCGACACCTATCGCTCCTCGGG
>DATKHX010000596.1:0-3871 GCA_035510075.1 Allostellaceae bacterium | reverse complement strand
CACCAACAACCACCAGCAGGCCGATACCGGGACCAAGATGACCCATATCGGCAAGGACACCCGCTCGACGATCGTCTCGAAAGGGATTTCGGCCGGGCGCGGCCAGAACACCTACCGCGGCCTCGTCCGGGTGCAGCCGCGGGCGCAGGGTGCGCGCAACCATACGCAATGCGACTCGCTGCTGATCGGCGAGCGCTGCGGCGCCCACACGGTCCCCTACATTGAAATCCGCAATCCCACCGCACGGGTCGAGCACGAGGCCACGACCTCGAAGATCAGCGACGACCAGCTGTTCTACTGCCGCCAGCGCGGCCTTTCCGCCGAGGACGCGGTATCCTTGATCGTCAACGGCTTTTGCAAGGAAGTCTTGAAGGAACTGCCGATGGAGTTCGCGGTCGAGGCGCAAAAGCTGCTCGCCGTGAGTCTGGAAGGCAGCGTCGGCTAGTACATGATTTACGACATTCTGTCTTCGTCTTGGCCGGGCTTGACCCGTGGGTCTTCAGCCCACGGACTGGTTCGGTGGGCATCCACGTTTTGCTTGGGCAGAGAAATCCCGCGCCTTCAAGACGTGGATGCCCGGATCAAGTCCGGGCAAAGCGGGTTTCTAGCTAAATGACTGGTCAAGTAATGCTCGAAATCACCAATCTGCACGCGCGGCTAGCCGATGGCCGCGAAATCCTCAAGGGCATCGACCTGTCGGTCGGGGCCGGGGAGGTGCGTGCGATCATGGGGCCGAACGGCTCCGGCAAGTCGACGCTCGCCGCGGTGCTCGCTGGGCGCGAGGGCTACGAGGTCACCGCCGGCAGCGTCGCCTATCTCGGCCGCGACCTCTTGGCGATGCCGGCCGACGAGCGGGCGCGCGACGGCCTGTTCCTCGCCTTTCAGTACCCGGTCGAGATTCCGGGCGTGAACAACATGTATTTTCTGCGCACGGCGCTGAACGCGCAGCGTCGCCACCGCGGCGAGCCCGAACTCGACGCCGGCCAGTTTCTGCGCGCGGTGCGGGCCAAGCTCAAGGAGCTCGACATCGGCGAGGACTTGTTGCAGCGCGCGGTCAATGTCGGCTTTTCCGGCGGCGAGAAAAAGCGCAACGAAATTTTCCAGATGGCGATGCTGGAGCCGCGTCTGGCGATCCTCGACGAGACCGACAGCGGCCTCGACATCGACGCGCTGCGCGTCGTCGCCGCCGGCGTCAATCGCCAGCGCGCGCCCGACCGCTCGATCGTCGTGATCACCCATTACCAGCGCCTCTTGGATTACGTCGAGCCCGACCGCATCCACGTGCTCCAAAGCGGCCGGATCGTCGAAACCGGTGACAAATCGCTCGCGGCCGAGCTCGAACGGCGGGGCTACGGCGCCCTGGGCGACGCCGCGTGAGCTGGCGATCGATAATGGCTCTCACCCCGACGAACGTACTCATCGTCATTCGCGCGAAAGCGGGAATCCAGGGTCGGGCGGCGAAGCACTTGCGGTGGGTCCCCGCTTTCGCGCAGGACTGTCCGGGGAAACCAAGAGGGTTGAGCGCACATCGACGACGGCAATCTTATGTCGTCTTGGCCGGGCTTGACCCGGCCATCCACGGCTTCGTGGCACTCCGCAGCGCCCGTCATGCTTCCGTGGATGCCCGGAACAAGTCCGGGCAAGACGGTTTGCGGTTGCGCCTGTTTCGCCCTGTCATCCGCCTTAATTGCAGGAAAAGCTTCTCCGGACGGTCCGGCGCTTGCGCGGGGACGACAACGGAGGTCGAATGAGCGCCGTTGTCGATTTCCCGGTCAAGCCCGAGGCGCGACCATATCTCGACGCCGCCGCTCGGGCGCGCCCCGGCGAGCCGGACTGGCTGGCGCAGCGGCGCCGCCGCGCGCTCGCCCGCTTTGCCGAACAAGGCTTTCCGAGCCGACGCGGCGAGGCTTGGCGCTATCTCGACCTGCGCCCGCTCGAACAGGCCCCGCTGCTTCCGGCTGCGGCCGGGACCGCAAGTGGAACCGGCGGTGCCGCGCGCCGGTTCGCGGAATTTGGTGTCGCTGACGCCGCGGCACGCGTGGTTTTTGTGGACGGCTGTTTTTCGTCTGTATTATCGGCAGGCGCCGGGTTGCCATCGGGGCTTTCGCTGCTCTCGACAAGCGAGGCCGTCGACGCCCGGCCGCAACTCGTCGAGACCGCGCTCGAAGCCCTGTCGCGCGACCGCGATCAGCCCTTCGCGGCATTGAACGCGGCGTCTTTTACCGACGGTTTTGTCCTTGAGGCGGCGCCGGGCGTGGTTCTCGACCGGCCGATCGAGATCGTCCACATCGCCTCGGGCGGGCCAGCGGCGGCACTGTACACCCGCAGCCTCGTAGCGCTGGGCGCGCACAGCCGCGTCAGGCTGATCGAAACTTTCTCCGGCGAGGGGCGCTATTGGCGCAACGACGTGATCGCGGTGCGGCTCGCCGCCGGTGCCATACTCGAGCGCGTGACCCTGGTCGAAGAAGCCGACGACGCGATACATTTCGCGGTGCTCGACGCCGCCCTCGGCCCCGCCGCGCGGCTGACGAGCTTCGAATTGCTGCTCGGCGGCGGGACGGTGCGGCACGAGTCGGTCGTCCGCAGCGAAGGCCGGGGGGCCTATTGCGGCCTCCACGGCGGCTTTGTCGCCTCAGGGCGTCAGCAGGCCAACATCGTCACGACAGTCGACCATCTGGCCGAGCGCGGCGAAACCCGCGAAGTCTTCAAGGGTGTGGCCGCCGGCCGCGCGCATGGCGCGTTTCAGGGCCGGATCACGGTTCGTCCGGGCGCGCAAAAGGTCGACGCCCATATGCTCAGCCGCAACCTCTTGCTCGGCACGCGCGCCGCGATCGACACCAAGCCCGAGCTCGAAATCTTCGCCGACGACGTCAAATGCAGCCACGGTGCCGCGGTCGGCGACCTCGACGAGGCGGCGCTGTTCTACCTGCTCGCCCGCGGCATCCCACGCGAGGAGGCGCGCCATATGCTGATCGAGGCATTTATTCGCGAAGCGGTCGAAATCGTCGAGCCCGGGGCGGTGCGCGAGCACCTGCTCGACCGGCTCGCCCGCCGCTTGGCGGCATTGGAGGATTGAGCATGTCGACGGCAAGCCCGAGAAGTTCCGAACTCGGGAGCGAGCGCCTGCCGGGGGGTTTCGACCCGCGCCGGCTGCGCCAGCAATTCCCGATTTTCGCGAACAACCCGGACCTGGTTTTTCTCGACTCCGGCGCCAGCGCGCAAAAGCCGGCTTCGGTCATCGACCGTGTCGCCGATTACTATCGCACCGACTATGCCAACGTGCATCGCGGGGTCTATCGGCTGAGCGCGCGCTCGACCGATCTGTTCGAGGAAGCGCGGGTCAAGGCGCAGCGTTTTTTGAACGCCGCCGACCCAAACGAGATCGTCTTTGTCCGCGGCGCCACCGAGGCCATCAACCTCGTCGCGCAAAGCTGGGGCGGGGCGTTTCTCGAAGCCGGCGACGAAGTCATCATCAGCGAACTCGAGCATCATTCGAACATCGTGCCATGGCAATTGCTGCGCGACCGCGTCGGCATCCGCCTCGTCGTGGCGCCGATCGACGCGACCGGCGGGCTCGACCTCGCCGCGTTTGCCGCGCGCCTGTCGCCGCGCACCCGGTTGGTCGCGATCACTCATCTTGCCAATGCCACCGGCACCCTGGTGCCGATCGAGACCATCGTCGAGCTGGCGCATCGCGCCGGGGCCAGGGTGCTGGTCGATGGCTGCCAGGCGGCCCCCCGCCTCCCGGTCGACGTGCAAGCGCTCGGCTGCGATTTCTACGCCTTCTCCGGGCACAAGACCTACGGGCCGACCGGGATCGGCGTGTTGTGGGGCCGCCATGAATTGCTGGCGGCGATGCCGCCCTGGCAAG
>DATKHX010000595.1:0-6542 GCA_035510075.1 Allostellaceae bacterium | reverse complement strand
GAGGTTCGAGGGGATGGCAAAGTCGATCCCGACCGAACCGCCTGAGGGAGAATAGATCGCGGTGTTGAGCCCGACCACTTGCCAGGCGAGGTTGAAGGTCGGACCGCCGGAATTGCCTCGGTTTACCGGAATTGCCTCGGTTTATAAGCGCGTCGATCTGCGGAAAATCGTCGTATGGGCCTTCGTTGATGTTGCGTCCGAGAGCCGAGACGATGCCTGCGGTCACGGTGCCGCCGAGGCCGAACGGGTTGCCGACGGCGACGACCCAATCACCGACCTCGGCGCCGTCGCTGTTGCCCCAGGCTACATACGGCAGCGGCTTGTCGGCCTTGATCTTCATAAAGGGCGAGGTCGGTCCGTTGATCGCGCCCGACGACCTTGGCGGAATGTCGGCTCTGGTCCTGGAGGATGACCGCGACCTTCTCGGCGTTGGCGACGACATGGTTGTTGGTGACAATGTAACCACGGGGATCGATGATAAAGCCTGAACCAAGCGCCACGATCCGTCGCTCGGGGCCGGGTGTGGAAAATGGCTGCTGAAAAAAGCGCCGCAGGAATTGATCGAAGGGCGTGGCGCCGGCCCGCGGGAGACTGCCACCTCCATTGCTGCTGTCGCCCCCTTTGCCGCTGTCGCCCTGATCCTCGTTGCTGCTTTGGCCCGGCATCGCGGCTCGCTGGTCGAGTTCGACCGAGATGTTGACGACGGCGGGCACCACATGTTGAGCCAACGGGGCGAGGCGCGGCAGCGCAATGGTACCCGCCTGCTGCTGCTCCCGGGTCAGGTTGCGACCGCCGGCAGCCCCGTTGTCGGCCGCCGCGGCGAGAGCCGGGGCAAGCAGCAATGCGGCACAGGCGGCGCTCGCCAACCCGGAGCGAAACCTGCTTACTGTCACCCCGGCTGACCTTGAGAAAGCTGCAAAAACGGGCTCGGTTCGACCGCTCGCCTCGCGTCCTGTTGGAGAAATCGCGGCGCCGTGGCAAAAGTTCCGGCACGGCCGAGCGGCCTGCGGTGCGACGCCGCCGAGCCGATAAATCGGCGGTTGGCGAAACCAAGTCAGCCGGATGGAAGGCGGTAGTTTTGCGAGGCGGAGAGGAATAAATGCGATTTTTGCGGGGCGTCGTCTCGGAGATGGCCGCGCGGTTGCCTTTGGCGAAGCTGACGCGCAGACTGTTGCCGCGCGCTCTGACCGATGGGCTCGAGCCGTCGGTCTACGGCTTCATCCTGCGCTACAGCTGGCGCGAGCAAGTTTACGTCGTCGTGATGACCTTGCTCTCGTTTCCGTTTCTCTACTGGTCGCTCGATCTGCCGAAACAGATCATCAACCGGGCGATCTCCGGCAAGCATTTCCCGCAATCGTATTTCGGCCTGGAACTCAATCAGATCCCCTATCTCTTGGTGCTGTGCACGGTTTTTCTAGCGCTGATCCTGGTTAACGGCTGGTTCAAGCTGCACGTCAACGTCAAAAAGGGGCAGCTCGGCGAGCGCATGCTGCGCCGCCTGCGCTACGAGCTCTACGAGCGCGTGCTGCGCTTTCCGCTGCATCATTTCGATCGCGTCGCCTCGGGCCAGATCGTCGCGATGATCACCGCCGAGCTGGAGCCGGTCGGCGGCTTTGTCGGCGAAGCCTATGCGGTGCCGATCTCGCAGGCCGGCACCCTGCTGACGATCCTGATTTTCATGTTCATACAGAACCCGGTGCTGGGTGCCGCGGCGTTGGCGTTTTACCCGCTGCAAGGCTATCTGATCCCCAAGATGCAGCGCGTGATCCGCGCTCTCGGGCGGGCGCGCGTGCGCAAGATCAGGGGGCTGTCCGACCGCATCGGCGAAACCATCGCCGCCCGAGTCGAGATCCGCGTCAATGACGGCACGCAATACCAGCTTGCCGAAATCGCGCAGCGTCTCGGCGAAATCTATGATCTGAGGCTCGAGATCTACAATCGTAAGTTCTTTGTCAAGTTCCTCAACAATCTCATCGGCAATTTGACGCCGTTTTCCTTCTTTGTGATCGGCGGCTACTTCGTAATCAAAGGCAGCCTTTCGTTTGGTGCGCTGGTGGCGGTGCTCGCCGCCTATAAAGACATGTCGGCACCGTGGAACGAATTGCTCAATTACTACCAGAACCAGCAAGATGTCGCGATCAAATACGAGCAGGTCGTCGAGCAGTTCCATGTCGCCGACATGCTCGACCGGCGCCTGCTGCTTGAAACCCCCGAGCACGTCGAGCCGTTCACCGGCGAGGTCGCCGCCGCCAATGTCGATGTCGTCGACGCCGACGGCATCCATCTGCTCGAAGGCGTCAACTTCGCGTTTCCGCTCGGCTCCGATGTCGGCATTGTCGGCCACAGCAACAGCGGGCGGAACATGTTGCCGCAGCTGATGGCGCGGCTCGAAAGCCCGTCGAGCGGCCGCTTGACGATCGGCGGGGCCGACCTGACTACTCTTCCTTTTGCGGTTACGGGCCGTCGCATCGGCTATGTCGGGCCGACGACCTACCTGTTGTCGGTGAGCGTGCGCGACAATCTGCTGATCGGCCTGCGCCACCGGCCGCGCGATGTCTCGGACGCCGGTGACGCCGCCGCGAAGCCGGAGCGCGCCCGCCTGCTCGAAGAGGCGCGCCAGTCGGCGAACAGCGAATTCGACATCGCCGCCGACTGGGTGGATTACGAGCAGGCGGGCGTCGCCGACCCGGCGGCGCTCGACGCCCGGATTCTCGACGTGCTGCATCTCGTCGATCTCGACGACGACATCTACCTTCTCGGGCTGCGCGGGCGCATCGATCCCGAGCGCCAGCCCGAGATTGCCGCGAGCATCGTCGACGCGCGCCATGTGCTGGCCGAGCGGCTCACCCAGAGCGAGCAGGCCCACCTCGTCGAGCGCTTTGCGCCCGATCGCTACAACGTCAATTCGTCGGTCGGCGCGAACCTGCTGTTCGGCACCCCGATCGGACCCGATTTCGAAGGCGAGGGGCTCGCCCGCAGCGATTACGTCCTGGGCGTCCTCGGCGAGCTCGAGCTGCCGCGCGACCTGATCGCCATCGGCGAAAAGCTGGCGCGGACGAGCGTCGAATTATTCTCCGGGATGCAGCCGGAGCATCAGTTTTTCGAGGAGTTCGGCCTGCTCGGCGCCGACGAGCTGCCGATTTTCGAGCGCATTTTGGGGCGTGTCGACAAAGTGGGGATCGATGGTCTGTTGCCCGACGAGCGCATCCGGCTGCTCGGCGTCGGATTGAGGCTGATCGCGGCGCGCGATCCGCTCGGTCTCGTCGACGAGGCCATGCAAAGGCGCGTTCTCGAGGCGCGCCGCAAATTCGCCGGAGGGCTGCCGGAGGAGTTGCGGGGCTCGGTCGAGTTCTTCGATCCCGAGCGCTACAACGCCGCTGCTTCGATCCAGGAGAACGTGCTGTTCGGCACGATTCTGCGCGGCGAAGCCGGCAGCCGCGAGCGCATCAACGGCGCTATGAGCGAAGTGTTGGGCGAGCTCGGCCTGCGCGACAAGATCATCGCCGTCGGGCTTGACTACCCGGTCGGCACCGGCGGCCTGCGCCTCTCGGAAACCCAGCGGCAGAAGATCGCGATCGCGGTGGCGATCCTAAAACGGCCCGATCTCGTCGTGTTCAACGACGCGACCGCGGTCCTCGACGGCGTCACCGAAACCGCGATCATCGACCGCGTAAAGCGCGAGCTCGACGGCCGCAGCCTCATTTGCAGCCTGCACCGCCCGCGCCTTGCTTCCGGCTTCGATCAGATTCTGGTCATGGACCAGGGGCGCCTCGTCCAGCAAGGGCGCTTCGAGGAGCTGCAAAAATCCGGCAACCCGCTGGAGCCGCTGATGGCCGCGGAGTAACTGTGCAAACGCTCGCCCGCGGCTGGCAGCTTGTCGAGCTTGGTTCGGCGTTTGCCTGCGTTCTTGCTCGTCTGCTAAGTGAACTCTAGCCGTGATCCCCGAAGGCATGACCGCGGCTAAGCAGCGGGTGGGGCGGTTTTATCGGGGCGTCCATGCAAAGAGTGCAGGCCTCGCGGTAAAATCATGGTTGGCGCTCATCATCAGCGGGCTCAGGATACGTGCGCTGGAGCAGCCATTTCCTCGGAGCAGATCATGAGCGCTCATTTAACGCCTGAGCAGGTTCGGTCGAAGATCGACCATCCGATCGTCGACGGCGACGGCCATTGGGTCGAATACGATCCGGTGTTCAGCGACAAGATGCGCAAGGTCGGAGGCGACCTCGCCGCGGACGGCTTTCTGAAAGCGATGGGGGCGACTCGCGAGGCTCTCGCGATGACGCCGGCGGAGCGCCGTCACAAGCGCATCGGTCAGTCGGCGTTTTGGAGCCGCCAGGCGGAGAACACGCTCGACCGCGCCACCGCGATGATGCCCAAGCTGCTCTACGACCGCCTAGACGAGTTGGGCCTCGATTTCGTCATCGTCTACCCCACCGCCGGCTTGCGCTTTCCGCGCATTCAGGACGACGCCACGCGCCGCGCCGTGATCCGCGCCTACAATGTCGTTTCGGCGGATTATTTCAGCGGGCTCGGCGACCGGCTGACGCCGGCGGCGATCATCCCGATGCACACCCCCGAGGAGGCGATCGCCGAGCTCGAATTCGTCACCAAGCAATTGGGCTCGAAGGTCGGCATGTTCGGCAGCAACATGGCCCGCAAGGTGCCGGCCGCCGCGGCCAACGACCCCGACACCGCGCGCTTTGCGGTGTGGTACGACGTGCTCGGCCTCGACAGCGAATACGACTACGACCCGGTCTGGGCGAAATGCGTGGAACTGGGGATCGCACCGACTTTCCACAGCGCCAGCCTCAACCAGGGCCTGCGGCTGTCGCCGACCAATTTCTGCTACAGCCATATCGGCCATTTCGCTGCCGCCGGGCATGCGACCGCCAAGGCGATCTTCCTCGGCGGCGTCACTCGCCGCTTCCCGCAGCTGCGCTTCGCGTTCCTCGAAGGTGGTGTGGGCTGGGCCTCGCAATTGTTCGGCGATCTGATCGAGCATTGGGAACGGCGCAGCGCCAAGGCATTGGAGCGCATGCACCCGGACAAGCTCGACCGCGCGCAGCTGATGAGCCTCGTCGAGAAATACGGGTACGACGACATCGCCACCGCCCTGCGCGAGCGCGGCGGGCTGCCCGACCCCGAGCAGGCCTATTTGACCGGCGGGGTCGAGAACATCGACGACTTCTCGGCGTGCAAGATCACCCGCAAGGAGGATTGGGTCGATCTCTACGCGAAGCCCTATTATTTCGGCTGCGAGGCGGACGACCGGATGAACGCGACCGCTTTCGGCCGCTCGAACCCGTTCGGCTCGAAGCTGAATGCGATCTTCAGCTCGGATATCGGGCATTTCGACGTGATCGACATGCGCCATCCGTTGCCCGAGGCCTACGAGCTGGTCGAGGACGGCCACATCACCGCGGACAATTTCGGCGACTTCACCTTTAGGAACGCGGTGCGGTTGTGGGGCACGCAGAACCCGCGCTTCTTCGAGGGCACCCGCGTCGCCAGAGAGGCCGCCGCCGTGCTCGCGGCAGCGCAAACCCCGACCCGCGCCGCCGCCGAATAACCCCGGCCGCAGCCTTCCGTACGCAGCAGCGCCGTCTCGGGGCGGCGCTGTCTTTTATTCCACGGCGCACGGCGGATCGGAGCGCCTGCGGTGCGCTTGGGTTGACGCCCGACTGCAGCCGCCCCTCTCCTCGCCCGGTTAGGCTGCTGTCTTCGCAAGCTGCGCGGCGCGGCGGCGCAGCGCCACCCAGGCGAGGCGGCCGGCGGCACGGGGGAGCCGGCCGTGGGCGACAAGGCCGACGGTCTTGAAGATCATCTTGGCGCCGCGGGCGACATGAGGCTCGCGGTAGACCGCGAAAGCGCGCAGCGCGTAGGCGCGTGCGCAGCGCCTGCGGTCGTAGGGCCGGGCCGCCTCGTTGGCGGCGTAATAGGCGTAGGCAAGCTCGTCGTCGCCGGTTTCGACGAGCCGCCCGAGCGCCACGCAGAGCCGCCGCAGCCGCCCGACCCGCTCAGTTTCGAGATAGCGCGTGAGGGTGCGGTAAAAGAGCTTGTAGTGGCGTATTTCGTCGGCGGCGATGTTGCGGCAGATTTGCTTCAGCACCGGCTCCCGCACTGCGTCGCGCAGCGCCGAATAGTAGGAGCTGGTGCCGGTCTCGACGATGCAGCGGGCGACCATCTCGCCGACCCGCGAGCCGCGGCACGATCGGTCGCGGTCGAAATCGATTTGGTAGCCGGCGCGAAACCGGGCGACGGCGGCGGCGAAATCGAATTCGGGATCGGCGAGTTGTGCCCACCGCCCGAGCACCTGGCCATGCCGGATTTCATCCTCCCCCCAATGCCGCGCGCTCGCCTGGAATTCCGGATCGTCGTCGAAGATACGACACAAATGATGCGCATAGGCGCCGCCATTGTATTCGACGAGCGCGGCGGCTTTGACGATCCGGACGATCTCGGGATCGAGCCGGCTGGGCTCGAACAGCACCCACGGAATGTCGTCGAGCGTCCACCCCATGCCGCCTCCCAAAAGCGTGTCG
>DATKHX010000594.1:0-2875 GCA_035510075.1 Allostellaceae bacterium | reverse complement strand
GGCGAGGAGAAGATCCCGGCTGGCCGTGTCGGCGAGGCGCCGTCGCGCGGGCTGGCGCAGACCCTGGCGCGCGCCGGGTTCGCGCTCGGGCGGCTCAAGACCGGCACGCCGCCGCGGCTCGACGGCGCCACGATCGACTGGGCCGGGCTCGACATCCAGGCAGGCGACGACCCGCCGCCGCCGTTTTCGTTTGTGACCGACCGTATCGTGACTCCGCAAGTTGCCTGCCATATCACGATGACGACCCCGGCGACGCATGCCGTGATCCGCGCCAACCTCGACCGCTCGCCGATGTATTCGGGCGACATTACCGGGGTCGGGCCGCGTTATTGCCCGTCGATCGAGGACAAGGTGGTGCGTTTTGCCGAGCGCGAGCGGCACCAGATCTTTCTCGAGCCCGAAGGGCTCGACGACAACACGATCTATCCGAACGGGATCTCGACCTCGTTGCCGCGCGACGTGCAGGAAGCTCTGCTGCGCACGATCCCCGGTCTCGAACACGCGGCGATGCGGCGGCCGGGCTATGCGATCGAATACGATTTCGTCGACCCGCGCGAGCTGCACCCGAGCCTCGAAACCCGCCGCATCCCCGGTCTTTATTTCGCCGGCCAGATCAACGGCACGACCGGCTACGAGGAGGCGGCCGCACAAGGCCTCGTCGCCGGGCTCAACGCCGCGCTCGCTGTTGGCGGGGCGGAGCCGCTCGTGCTCGACCGCGCCGATGCCTATATCGGCGTCTTGATCGACGACCTGGTGACGCGCGGCGCCAGCGAACCCTATCGCATGTTCACCTCGCGCGCCGAATACCGGCTAGTATTGCGCGCCGACAATGCCGACCAGCGGCTAACCCCGATCGGGCGGCGCCTCGGCTGCGTCGGCGCCGGGCGCGCGGCGCGTTTCGCGGCAAAAGTGGCGGCATTGGCAGACGCCCGCGCGCGGCTCGCCTTGTTGCGGATGACGCCGCCGGCGTTGAAACGCCACGGCATCGCGGTCAACGAAGACGGCATTTCCCGCAACGCCGCCGAGTTGCTCGCCTATCCCGGCATCGACCTGGCGCAGCTCGCCGCGATCTGGCCCGAATTGGGCGCGCTCGCACCTGAGATTGTCGAGCAGGTCGAGATCGACTCGCGTTATGCCGGTTATCTCGATCGCCAACAGCGCGACATCGCTGCCTTCCGCCGCGACGAGGCGTTGCTGCTGCCGGACGGCCTCGATTACGGCACGATCGGCAGCCTGTCGCACGAAATCTGCGGCAAGCTCGCCGCCGCCCGGCCGGCGACTCTGGGTGCTGCGGCACGTATTTCGGGCGTAACCCCGGCGGCGCTCGTTGCGCTGTTGAGGCACGTCAAGCGCCGCTCGTCCGGGGCCGGGCTACCCGTGCCCACCCAGCCCTCGCGGGCTGGGTCCCCCCTCTCCCGCATTGCGGGAGAGGGGGCCGAGCGCAGCGAGGGCGGGTGAGGGTGCCGCGGCCTGAGCCACCGCTCGACGCGCGCGGCTTTGGCGAAATCTGTTCTGTTTCACGTGAAACACTGGCGCGGTTCGAAGCCTATGCCGAATTGCTGGCCCGCTGGTCGGCGCGCATCAACCTCGTCGGGCGCGATACGCTCGCCGATTTGTGGCGCCGCCATATGCTCGATTCGGCGCAACTGCGGTCACTCATCCCTGAGGGCGCGCAGAGCCTGGTCGATCTTGGAAGCGGCGCCGGCTTTCCCGGCCTCGTATTAGCGATCCTCGGCGTTCCCGGGGTCGAACTGGTCGAAGCGGATTCGCGCAAGGCCGCGTTCCTGCGCGAGGCGGCGCGCATTACCGAGGCGAGCGTGACGATTCGCCCATGCCGCATCGCCGCCGTGCCGCCGCATCCGGCCGACGTCGTGACGGCGCGCGCGCTCGCCCCGCTCGACCGCCTGCTCGATTTGGCCGAGCCGTTCATCGGCCCCGGCACTTTGTGCCTCTTTCCAAAAGGCGAGCGCGCCGAGCAGGAATTGACCCTCGCGCGCAAACGCTGGACAATGACCCTGTCGGTGCACCACAGCATCGCCGATCCGCGGGGGGTCGTTCTGCGTTTGCACGAGATCGTTCGTGAGCCTCACGAGTGCTGAGGCTCAGCCGGAAGCGCGTCCGGCCATCCATCGCGCGCGCATCGTCGCGGTCGCCAACCAGAAGGGCGGCGTCGGCAAGACCACGACCGCGATCAATCTCGCGACCGCATTGGCCGCCGTGGGCCGCCGAGCGCTCGTCGTCGATCTCGATCCGCAGGGCAATGCCAGCACTGGGCTCGGCATCGAGCACGACCAGCGCCGGCTGACCAGCTACGAATTGATCCTTGGCGAGGCCGAATTGGCCGACGCGGCGCTGCCGACCGAAATTCCCGGCCTGTCGGTCATTCCCGCCTCGCAAGATTTGAGCGGCGCCGAGATCGAGTTCATGAACCGCGAGCGCCGCGAATTCCTGTTGAGCCGGGCGCTGCGCAGTCAGGTGGGCGACTGGGACGAGGTGCTGATCGACTGCCCGCCGTCGCTCAATCTGCTGACGGTCAACGCGCTCGTCGCAGGCGATGCTGTGCTGGTGCCGATGCAGTGCGAATTTTATGCGCTCGAAGGGTTGAGCCAGTTGATGCGCACGATCGAGCGGGTGCGGCGGGCATTGAACCCGCGTCTCGAATTGCAAGGCGTATTGTTGACCATGTACGACGCCCGCAACAACCTTAGTGATTCGGTGGCGCTCGACGTGCGCGGTCATCTCGGCGCCAAGGTCTTCGACACGATGATCCCGCGCAATGTCCGGGTGTCGGAGGCACCGTCGCACGGCAAGCCAGTGCTGATCTACGACCACCGCTGCGCCGGCGCGCAGGCCTATATCCAGCTCGCGGCCGAAA
>DATKHX010000593.1:0-4922 GCA_035510075.1 Allostellaceae bacterium | reverse complement strand
TCGCAGTCCCACTTTGATTGCTCAATGTGATCGAATTGGCGGTGCTCGTGGGTGTCGCTGTCGGTGTCGGCGTGGGTGTCGGTGTCGGCGTCGGCGTGGGTGTCGGCGTCGGCGTGGGTGTCGGCGTCGGCGTGGGTGTCGGCGTTGAAGATCCGAGAGTAAAAATCGATGTTGCGGTTTGAGTTACCGTAACGGATTGAGCCAACGCGCCGTGATCTCTCGACGGGAATACCCAAAGCATTCCCGCACCGAGGCCAAGTATGACGCACCAATATCGAATCATCGCACATTTTCCTTGCATATTGACATGACTCCCTCTTTCGGCGCGGGCAGAGCGCGCTGCCTTTTTAAAGTTCGGGCTGTTGAAGTTTTCTCTAAGCGGCCGGGTCGTTACGGATTGCCGAACACGAGAGATGCAAGCACCCGCTCTCCAGCGCGCCGCTTTACCGTTATCGGATCAACATCGATGAAGCTGACAGTTGATTAACTTTGAGTTGCCATATATCCCAACGTTTTTTCCAGCGCCTGGGGCAAAATTATGTCGCGCATGTCAAAATCGCGTCTTGCGCGAAAAATCCGTTGACGTTCGCGAACTGCTACGCCTTTGAGGCGCGAGGTGTCGGCGACGTTGCGATCGCGGTTGTGGCGCGCGGATTGTCCCGCGGCGCGTGCTCGAGGCGATTGTTCATTTGGCGTCCCCTACCGGATTCGAACCGGTGTTGCCGCCGTGAGAGGGCGGTGTCCTGGGCCTCTAGACGAAGGGGACGAGGCGACGGATGTTTATTTAATAACGGTTGGCGACGGTGGCGGCAAGCGCGCGCGTCGGCGACCCCGCAACACGCACGATTACTCGCGGAAGTTGACGTATTGCAGCGGCTGCTCGATCTCGAGGCCGCGGATGACGGTGATCGCGCCCTGAAGGTCGTCGCGCTTTTTACCGGTCACGCGCAATTCGTCGCCTTGGATCGAAACCTGCACCTTGAGCTTGCTGTCCTTTATTTCGCGGATCAGCTGCCGGGAGAGGTTCGCGTCGACCCCCTGCCGCAACGCAATCGTCTGGCGTACGGCATTCCCCGAAGCCTTCTCCGGCGGCTTGTAGTCGAGCGCGCCAGGCTCGACCTTGCGCCGCGTCATGTGCACCTTCAATAACTCGTGCATCTGCTTCAGCTTCAGATCGTCGTCGGCGAGGACGTTCAACGCCCCTTCCTTGCGCTCGATCGAGCATTTGCTGCCCTTGAAGTCGAACCGCGTCGCGATCTCGCGCGTTATCCCGGCGACCGCGTTGTCGACTTCGGCAAGATCGATCCGCGAGACAATGTCGAAGCTAGGCACGGCGCCCTCCTTGTTCGGCTGCGAACCCGCTAGCGCCTCAGTGGATGTCGTCTTGCTCGTCGAAGGCCTGGCGCAGGCGGGCGAGCGAGAAGCCGGGCGCGCGGGCGGCGTCGATGATCACTTTTTCGCGGCGCGTCAAGAGATCGACCGCGGCCGGGATGTCGTTGACCGCTTCCGCCGGGACGACGACGGCGCCGTGGCGGTCGGCATGGATCACGTCGTTGGGCGAGACGACCATGCCGGCGACACTCACGGTGCCGCCGAAATCGACGAGATGCACATGCGCGTGCGACGGCATGATCGAGCCTGCGAGCACGAAGAAACCCTCCGCCATCGCGTCGAGGTCGCGCACCGAGCCGTCGGTGATGACGCCGACGCAGCCGAGCCCCTTGTGGACATTGGTCTGCACCTCGCCCCAGAACGCGCCAAAACCGTAATCGGGGATGTCGATGTCCTGGATTACGGCGATGCTGGGCTTTGGCTCGGCGGCGACATGCGCGTAATAGCCGAGCCTCACTTCCTTCGCTTCGTCGCGGCCGCGCGGGTGCGGCTCGCGCGAGCGGATGATTGCGGTGCGGGCGAACGCGACGACCGGCTTCAATTCCGGAAACGGCGCCACCAACGGCCGGCGGATAAAGCCCGTCGCCCGGCGCGCCGGGGCGACGAGCTCGAGCGCGTTGCAGATCGTCGGCGTGTCGAACGCCTTCAAGGCGTCGAGATCGGCGGGGTCGGGCAGGTGCGGCATCGGGCGTCCTCCGGCGGCGGATTGTCGAGGCTCAGGCTTTATTGGAGAATGCCGGCGGCCGGCAAGGCTTTTCCGCCGGCAAGGCGGTCCCGCCCGGAACGCCAAACGCGAGGAGAGCGTGGATGGTCAACTACGACCCCGACCGGGTCAGGCAAATGAAGCGGCCCCACGGCCTGCCGTTCGACATCGGCAAGATCGGGCACGTCGTGCTCAATGTGCAGGATGTCGAGCGCTCGGCCCGGTTCTACACCGAGGTTCTCGGGCTCCAGGTCTCCGACGTTTATCCGGAGGAGATGGTGCCGGGCGGCATGGCGTTTTTGCGCTGCAACACCGACCATCACGGCATCGCGTTGGTCGGCTCGGCCGAAGCGCCGGCGGCAAATGTCGAGCTCAACCACCTCGCCTTCGAGGTTGCGAGCCTCGACGATGTCGTGCGGGCGCGCGACCATCTGCGCCGCCACGGGGTCGCGATCGATTTCGAGGGCCGCCGCCGCGCCGGCTGCCAGCTCGCTGTCGAATTTCGCGACCCCGACAACCACCGGCTGGAGATTTACTGGGGCATCGACCAGATCGGCAGCGACGGCCATGTCCGCCCCGCGACCGAATGGAAGGGTGCCCGCCGCCTCGAGGACGCGGTCGCCGACCCCGTGCGCGGCCAGGACACGAGCCTGCGCGACCCGTCATTGCGCAAGGGATGATCGGCGGAGTTTACCCCAGCGGCGGCCGCTTTTTGCGCTCGCTCGCCCACAGCGCCACCAGCACGGCGGCGAGCAGCAAGCCGTAGCCGAGCGCCGGGGCGGCGGCCAGAATGCCCGCCAGGATCAGGATCGCCACGATCAGCGGCAACGCGACGAGAATGCCGATCGCCAGCGCTGCGCCCAGCACCGCGATGACCAGAGGAAGAATGACGAGCAACAGGGCGCCGACGACGACACCGATAAAGAACCAGACGAGGCCCATGGCTCAACGATCCCAAGCAACCTGCCAGCATAGCCGTGCCCGCGGTGTCAGGCCATTGCGGCAGCCGGCCCGGCTCGGGCATGGTGGGGGATGACGGAAGCTTGCTCTTCGACGGCCGAGATGCCGGCGCCTTTGTATGTGGTGACCATTCGCGGCCTCGAGCTAATGGCCAGCATCGGCATCCGCCGGCGCGAGCGCGAGCACAAGCAACGGGTGCGGATCTCGGTCGACCTGACCGCCAGCCGCGCCGCCGCACTCCCCGGCGAAGACCGCCGCCGCATCATCAATTACGAAAAGATCGTGGCAGCAATCCGCGAGATCGCCGCGTCGGGCCATATCGATCTGTGCGAGGGCTTTGCCGAGCGGATTTGCAACGCCTGCTTTGCCGACAGCAGGGTCGAGCGGGTGCGGGCGTGGGTCGAAAAGCTCGACGTTTTCACCGATGCCGATGCCGTCGGCGCGATCCTCGAGCGGACGCGTCCGGGCTGAGCCGTGCTGGACCTTGCTGCCGCGGGCCCAACCCTCCTCGGCATCGTCAACGTCACCGAGGATTCGTTTTCGGATGGCGGCCGGTTTCTCGACCGCGCGGCGGCGCTCGACCATGCGCGCGCCTTGGCCGCAGCCGGCGCGCACATCATCGAGCTCGGCGCCGCGGCGAGCAATGTCGATGCCAAACCGGTCACCGCGGCCGAGGAGATCGGCCGTCTCGACCCGCTGATCTCGGCGTTGAAGGCCGATGCCACGCCGGTCTCGGTCGACAGTTTCTTGCCGGAGGTGCAGCGCTTCGCGATCGCCCGCGGGGTCGATTTCCTGAACGACATCCAGGGCTTCCCGGACCCGTCGCGGTATCAGGAGCTGGCGGCGGCGCGCTGTCGGCTCGTCGTCATGCACGCGGTGCAGGGCCGCGGCCGAGCGCAGCGGCTGGAGCTTTCCGCCGACCAGGTGTGGGACCGCATCAGCACGTTCTTCACCGAGCGCATCGCCGCCCTCGAGCAGGCCGGCGTCGCCCGCGAGCGCATCGTCATCGATCCCGGCATGGGATTTTTTTTGAGTAGCCGCCCCGAGGCCTCGCTCGGCGTGCTGGCGCGGCTTGGCGAGCTGAAGCGGGCCTTCGATCTGCCGGTGCTGGTCTCTGTGTCGCGCAAATCGTTTCTGCGCGTGATCGCGCGGAAATCTTCCGCCGCCGAGCTCGGCGCCGCGACGTTGGCGGCCGAGCTGTTTGCCGCCGAGCACGGCGCCGATTATATTCGCACCCACGACCCCGGCGCGCTTGCCGACGGCCTCCGGGTCGTGGCGGCCTTGCGCGCCGCTGCCGCCGCCGGATAGCACCGCAGCCTGCGACTGGCGTAGTCTTCCCGCGCGCCAATGGCGCATACTGCAGCGGCAGCCGCGGCCGGGAGGAGACCGACATGCTACCACCACCCGATTTTCATCATCTGCACCTGAATTCGGTCGATCCCGACCGGGCGATCGAATTTTACACACGGCAATTCGCGACGACGGTGAAGGCCAGCTGGGGCGGCTTTGCGGCGCTCAAATCGCCGAACGACGTGCTGGTGCTGTTCACCAAGGTCGACACGCCGCCGGCGATGGAGCCGCAGAGCGCCATCTGGCATTTCGGCTGGCATGTGACGGATGCGCGGCGTTGCCTCGAAGCCTACAAAAGCCGGCCCGAAGTAAAGCTGTTGCCGCTCTACACCACGGACGAGGGCGGCGCGGTATTTATCAGCAGCGATACCTGGCCGAGCGTGGGTGGCGTACTCGGCCTGACCCGCGCGCAGATCGCCGAGGCCAAGGCGAACGGCGTCGAGCCGGCGGGCGGCGGCGGCTTTTCGTATATGCGCGGCCCCGACAATGCGCTCGTCGAATATGCCGGCAACCACCC